>CAYZJX010000215.1:0-1506 GCA_964479035.1 uncultured Desulfurococcaceae archaeon | reverse complement strand
TACGGCAATAACTTTGTAATGGTTGACATCCTTTGTGCTGGCTGGGCAGCACTCCAGACAGTCAGAGAAGAAGCTAATGACCTAAAATTAGCTATTCACGCCCATAGGGCATTTCACGCAGCATTCACTAGGGGTAGAGAGCATGGTGTTTCATTTTACTTAATAGCTAAAATAGCCAGGCTGGCTGGCGTAGACCATATTCACGTAGGTACTAATGTTGGTAAAATGGAGGCAGACCTAATAGAGCTACGAGAAACAGTAAACGTAATAACTAGAGAAGAATTCACGCCAGAAACTAAGTCAGTTAAAGAAACTCAAAAATGGTACGGTCTAAAACCCATTCTTCCTGTCGCATCAGGTGGCCTTCATCCAGGCATTCTCCCACAATTACTTGACTTCATGGGGAAGGACATATTAATTCAAGTAGGTGGAGGAGTCACCGGACATCCTTGGGGGCCAAAGGCTGGTGGCATGGCGGTTAGACAAGCCATAGAAGCATACTTAAGTAGCGTATCACTTGAGGAGTACGCTAAAACACATAAGGAGCTAGCTGAAGCACTGAGAAAATGGAGGCATGTGAAGCCGAGATAAAAGATTTTTGTTAATGCTAGCTTTAAAATGAATTCCTAGTATTCTTAAGGGTACTAGCTAGTGAGTAGTCTCAGGCCGAACTACAGTTTTACCGCAGACCACAGGTCCTTTAAATAGTGAAATATGGTGAGCACCACAATATATCTTTGTTTTAACACCTCTCTTCCTCAATACTTCATCTACTTTGTCTTCACTTACTTCTGCTGGGTCGTATCGTAGTGACCCGATAATGTAATTGCATGCATAACCGAATGATGGCACCCACTGCCAGTACTCCCTAACCACTGGAAATACTGCCTTCAAATTATTCAGTACGTATAAGTACACATCTGTATAGAAGAACGAGTTACCAGCCTGAGTAACTATTAGTCCATCATCCTTTAATATTCTCTTAACATCAGCATAGAATTCCTTTGTGTATAACGACTTAGCTATCTCAGAGCTGTAGGGATCTGTTAAGTCAATAATAACAACATCATATACTGAGCTGCTGCATTCCCTAACATACTTCTTTCCATCATCAATAACTACCTTAGCTCTGGGATCAGAAAACGCACCTTGGTGCATGAAGCTCAAGTACTTCTTAGCTAACTCAACTAGTTCTCCGTCAATATCAACCATAATTGCCTCCTCTACGCAGTTATGCTTAAGTACTTCTCTTAGCGTAGCACCCTCACCACCACCTATAATTAGCACCTTACTTGGGTTCGGGTGAGTAACCATTACAGGGTGGACAAGTGATTCATGATATATGAACTCATCTGCTTCCGCGGATTGGATGTAACCGTCAAGGATTAGCGCCTTTCCGTACTCCTCAAGCTCTATTATTTGAACTTCTTGATACTTCGTTCTTGTAGTCAGGATCACATTCTTTACTTTGACTATATAGAGCGAGTGCTTAGAGACGTTCTCTAC
>CAYZJX010000214.1:0-1561 GCA_964479035.1 uncultured Desulfurococcaceae archaeon | reverse complement strand
AACCATGCATAAGCTACTGAAACACATAGACCCAACACTAAAACCCACAGTAGAACATGCAGAAAAAGCTGCTAAAGCACTCAGAAAATTCCAAGAACAAGTAGGGTTTAAGGAGAAGTTAACAGACTATGAGTTCACTGCAAAACACTTAAGTAGAGTAAAGAAGCTAACTATGAAATCCCAAGAACATCTGATAAAGCTAGCACCATTCAAAGTTACTGATAGTATGATTGAGAGAATCTACAGAAGCGCTCTACAGGACTAAGAAATAATTAATATACCTAAAAAACAGTCAATACCTAAAAATTAGATAACTTATTTTATTCTAAATAGCCACCACGAATTCAGGTAGCGCAAGAAGGACAATGCAGGAAATCGGGCTTAAGGTACTGCATACTTTAGATCTCAATTATTTTTGCCTCAGCTGCCTCACTAAGTTAGAATCTCCTTAATTCTACCTTAACAGTATCCTCTAATATTTCTGCTGTCGCAAAATACCTCCTAAATAGTGGCCCAGGATTAACTACTTTCGTTACTCCTATCACATCTACTGCTCTTGACTCATGTATGTGCCCACACACGCAGAGTACGGGCTGGTGCTCCTCTATGAACTCCCTTACTTTTACTGATCCTACATGCTGCCCTGTCACAACTACATCACACTTAGTATTATGTGGTGGTGCGTGCGTCACAAGCACTATCTTGTCCCTTTTCCTGACTTCGCTGTATGCCCTCATGAGCAGCTCCCCAATTACGCTTTCAGGAAATTCAGTTATAGTCCTAAATGGTGTCGGTGGTGAACCGCCAACACCAATGAATGCCACATTATTAATAGTGAATGCCTTCCCATGAACTACCCTAACACCGAGTTCTTGTTCTGCCCTCTCATAAATGCTGAGGGGATCCATGTTTCCAGGTACTGCAATTACTGCCCTAGACCCTACGTACTCAACGAATTTAGCTAAGACGTCAAAGGACTTGTACACATCTCCATAAGGAGCTATGTCACCTGCAAAAACAATTAAATCAGCGTTATTGACCTCACGTACGTGCTTAACAAGATCAACTCTCCCATGCACATCACTAATAATTAATAGGTTCAAGATTACCTCACCACAATACCTTAAATTAAAATAAAATTATCTAATTATAACTACCACAGCCCGTAGTGTGCATCAGATACCTAATTAATTACTACTCTATGCTGAGCTACCAGAAATCACAGCGGTAGAAGTAGTGTTGGGACTTCCTTTACTTTCTCTACATCTTTGTCTGTTGTAATAATATCTGCTTTTTTCTGTTTTGCTAGGGCTATAAGGTAGCAGTCCGCCAAGGATAACCTGCCATAGTATTTTAACTTCAGCTTAGCTGCTTCAGTAGTTAAGAATTCATCGACCCCCACAACGGCTATAGGGCTATTACGCAGTAGGGCATGCTTTATTAGTGCTGATTCCCAGCCAAATACTCTTGCATAATTGTACAGGAACTCTGCTACATTAACCTCACACATAAATGCTTCAGCTCTCCCACTATACACATCATCAATGTACTTCCTAGCTTC
>CAYZJX010000213.1:0-1564 GCA_964479035.1 uncultured Desulfurococcaceae archaeon | reverse complement strand
AGGGTAGGTGTTACTTATCCAGAAATATACTACTACCTAGCTAGGGCAATGATTGAAGCTGCGGCAGAATTGATTAAGGAGGGCTACAACCCGAAGCTCGAAATAATGATTCCGCAAGTAGCCGAAGCTAATGAGATCAGGTACGTTAGAGAGAAGGCAATATTGCCAGCACTTAAGGATGTTGCTAAGGACCTCGGACTTGAGCTAATCATAAAGGATACCCCAGGTTCATATGCGTTTAAGACCAGCAAAGGTAAGGAGCATGAGATTCTCGTAGGGACAATGATAGAAACCGTGAGAGCGTGCTTAACAGCTGATGAAATAGCTAAGGAAGTGGCGTTCTTCAGCTTTGGAACAAATGACTTGACGCAAGCAACCTTCAGCTTCAGCAGGGATGATGTAGAGAACAAGTTCATGCCGCAGTATCTAGAATTAGAAGTACTCAAGAACAATCCGTTTGAGACCTTAGACGCTAGAGGTGTTGGAAAGCTGGTTGAGTATGGCACTAAGAAGGGTAAGAGCGTTAACCCGAAGCTCGAAGTAGGCATCTGTGGCGAGCACGGCGGAGATCCAGCATCTATAGAATTCCTACATAAAGCAGGTCTAGATTACGTTAGTGCATCACCATTCAGAATAATAGTAGCTAGGTTAGCAGCAGCCCACGCATCAATTAAAGAAAAATTACAAAAGTAGTAGCTTTACAATATTTTTTTCTCTTAACATCCCTAACACGTACTTTAACCAGGTAAACTGATCGATATAGTAAAAGAGGTATTAAAAATGCTTTGATGATCATTTATCTTAAGAACTGTTCTACATGCGGTGTTTCCTTAACTATTCTAAAAGCGATACTGGTCATAGAGCGCTTAACGTAAGGTATCTTAATGACCTTTTTTATGAATCTATCTAGGTCTTCTATTTCTCTGAATGATGTTATTATTGCTATATCATATTCGCCTGTTATATCGTAAACTGCCTTTACATTTGGTTCTCTAGCGAGTATTTCCTCAAGTTCTTCTATGTGAGCGCCATCTACTTGCAGTAGTGTAATAGCATTTATTTGGTACCCTAACTTCCTATAGTCAATCATTGTGGTGTAGCCTCTAATTATACCCTCACGCTCAAGCCTCTTTATCCTGAACGCTATAGTACTTGGTGACTTACCTAAGTTTCTGGCAAGTTCTCTAATACCCTCCTTACCATGCACTGCCAACCTCCTAAGTATCATCGTGTCAATATCGTCCAATATTATGGATTTTCTTCTGCTTCTCACATTAGCTCCCCTTCTTCAATATTAGGCTGCCTTATTTAAATGTTTAACCTTCTTGATAATTTATCTTTTAATATGTTCAAAACTAATATCATAATTAGTGAACGAAAATGGAGAATGAGAAGGCAAGGCTATCGAACAACGGAGTCTCGTGGGTGTCCCTACAGTATACCGACTTAGTAGGGAGATTACACGAGCTTGTAGTGCCATACGAGCTGTACGCTAAGAATTTTGAGTTCAGTATGGATGGTTCCTCAGTAGATATAGTTGAAATCAATGTGAGCGATCTAAGAT
>CAYZJX010000212.1:0-1602 GCA_964479035.1 uncultured Desulfurococcaceae archaeon | reverse complement strand
CCAGAAACAATGGGTGCTCTAGCTGAATTCGGGAGTCTTGAAGAAGTCATAAGTGTTGTTGAAGGGCTTGACTACGCCCTACCCTGCGTTGACTTCGCACACATATACGCTAGAAGTATAGGTAAGATAAATGACTATGATGGTTTCAGGAAAATTCTCGAAGTAATTGAGGAAAAGTTGGGGAAGGATGCCCTAAGTAACATGCACATCCACATATCCGGTATGGAGTACGGCCCCCGAGGTGAGAAAAAGCACCTAAACCTGCAAGAATCAAATATTAACTGGATAGATATCCTTAAGGTAATTAAAGAATTTAACGTAAAAGGCGTCCTAATATGCGAATCACCTAACCTAGAAGAAGACGCAGTATTAATTAAGAAGACCTTGAAGTCACTTTAGCGTGGACTACGACTCCTCACACTTTATTCGAGGATCATCCACACACAACTTAAATCTTTTCAATGCCTCACATATTTTATCCAATGGCACGAAAGCCCTAGAACCTCCTTCAGTAATTATTATTACTGTTCTTCCGTAAATCTCTATCCTAGCTTTCTCGCAGTCACCCCCCAACTCAGACACCAATACGCATACAGTATTCGACATGATAACATTATCGTCAGCAACTCATTGACTAATACGATCAGCACGTATCACTAGAAGAGAATAGCTTACTAAAGACCTAGCAGTTTCCCCTAGCAACTATAGTAGCTACACGTGGAAAATGCGATTTAAATGACGTGCCCATCAAATACCTCATATATTATCAATTACTAATTCAGCCACGGCTACTTAAGCTAGATCCGCCTAATCCGACCAAATTAAATTATTTAGAGAACTAAATAAGTTAGTAATTTCAGAAATAGAATACCTTTAATTATGTTTTAATTTTTAAGTATTGAGAAAAAGATATTTTACCCTTAAGTCTACCGCACATGCTGATATCATTACTTAAGTTACATCCGATACCTCTGTAAGTACCAAGATAGTATGCTTACGGGCAAACAGAACATAGGGCACTTAAAGTTTATGACTAATTAACTGATTTCTTAATAGCTCTTAATCTCTCTTTCAGCTTTAGCTCTCTTAGATACTCTATGGCTGCAGAAATACTACCTCTCATTTCAATTATTGGTCCCCACCTTATCCTGAACTTACTGGGTACTAGTGGTCTTACTCTCTTCTTTATCCTCCTCGGAATATAGCTTACCTCCATGCCTCTTAGCCCGAAAGTTCCATCAATCATTTCAACTACTTCATCTCCCTCAATTAGATTTACTAATACCTTCCTCAGCCTATCTTCGCCTGCTAGGCCGCTTAACTCCTTTCTTAACTCGCCCCATGTTACTGGCCTTCCCTTCTTCTTAATTATCTTAATAACTAGCTTTTCCAACTCGCTATCATCTGGTGCCCGCATTACTACTACGTCCTCATCCTCATAAACAACCTTCAAGTCCTCTGATGCCATACCTCTCACCTCCTAAATATAATATATATACCTCATTATTTAAACCTAGTAGTATGTTAGGTAACACGTATTAACCCCTCCATAGATCTCCGTACTTTTAAGATGTTACCGGACCCGAGAGCTAAGTAGGGTGC
>CAYZJX010000211.1:0-1648 GCA_964479035.1 uncultured Desulfurococcaceae archaeon | reverse complement strand
AGACACACTTCTTAAGATTTCTATTGCCAGAGTAATGGAGAGACTTCCGCAGCATATACGACTTAATGAGACTGTCGAGGATGCAGCTACAGTGATGCACATGAACAACATCCACCATGTAGTAATTGTTGATGAGAACGACATGGTATGGGGCCTAATGACTACTCACTCAATATTTAGGGCTATTTTAAGAGAATCAGGAATTGAAGAGAAGAAAACTAAAGTTATCGATGAACATGAACTATTTAGAAGATTTGAGAAGGAATTTAAGAGCAGGAAATAGAAGAAAATTAATAAAGTTAACTAAGGTATTACTATGTCAAGATTAATTGCCAAGCTTGCTCCTTTCTTATTCCTAGTAATTGTTGTATCTATTTCTTCAGCATCTGTACTTGTACTGCTCTCGGGAGCTGGTGCTGCAGCATGTGCTTTCTGGAGAACTCTAATAGCAGGTATAATAATGTTCGCAATGGGTTTTCATAATTCAAAGTGCGTGATGATAGTACATGAGCGCAGGTATCTACTTTATTCAATTATTGCGGGTGTAATGCTTTCAGCCCACTTTATAATGTGGATGAAGTCTCTCTTCTTAGTACCTGTAGCCGTAAGTACGGCTGCAGTAATTACATACCCCTTATTTAATGCTTTAGCTGACTCCATATTACTCCATGAGCCACCCACAAGGCTACAGGTCGTAGGCATAATATTAGCATTTGCCGGTGTAGTACTGTTCCTTCACCCAGTCACCAGCACAGAATACGATGTACTGGGCGTTATATTAGCTCTTGCTTCCGCTGTAGCTGTTGCTACCTACTTCAATCTGGGCAGGATCGTGAGGAAGAAAATAAATTTAAGTGAATACGCCTCAATAACATATTTGGTTTCAACAGCTGTAACAGCAGTTTATGCTATAGTCAGCTCAGAAAATATAATTGCTTATCCACCTAAGACTTACACCTACTTCGTACTTCTAGCGGTTGTACCAATGTTAGGTGGGCACACTTTAATGAACTACCTTCTTCGCTACTTTAAAACCCACGTCATTTCATCACTGGGCTTTATGGAACCCATAGGTGCCTCCATACTGGCGTATTTGCTCCTAAATCAACATATTAGTACTCATGTAGCTGCCTCAATGGGCTTAGTACTAATAGGTGTTTTCCTGGTTGTTATTGGAGGACTAAAGTAAGGTAATCTTATTACGTTAAATGCCTGTATTTTTAGGTAAGGTTAGACTTAAGAATTCCTAATACATTGTAATGTTGTAGATTAGGCATGCGTGATTCACCAATAACTTCACTGAAAATTCGAGGTGCTTTCAAGTACCTAGTGCTCTATGTATTAAGGAGTAAGCCCATGCACGGATATAGCATAATGCAGGAAGTAAGTAAGTTATTCGACGGTAAGTATGTGCCTAGCCCTGGAGTTGTTTATCCGACATTACAGCTCCTCGAGGACATGGGCCTTGTTGAATCGAGAACTGAGGGGAGAAGGAAGGTCTACGTAATTACTGAAGAGGGTGTGAGAGAGCTGGAGAAAAATATTCATGTTGTTAGAGAGCTACTGCACTATGCTAGAGAAATTCGGACCTTCTTTGAGGAATTAGGTGGTGCTGAATTAGTTAGAGCAATAAGCAATTTAATTAAGA
>CAYZJX010000210.1:0-1659 GCA_964479035.1 uncultured Desulfurococcaceae archaeon | reverse complement strand
TGCAGTACTTAGCCTAACTCTACAATTTCTCTTGCTAGCTTCTCTGCTCCGTCAGGGTAGGTTGGAGGTCTCAACTTTTTCGCTTCCTCGATCGCTTCCAGCAGGCTCTTAGGGGTTATCTCCTCAACGAGTACGGCGTTAAGTTTTTTAGCAAGTACTCTAGCATCTTCCCATCCTGCCGTCAGTCTCCACTCTGGGTTAGGTACTATCACCACGGGTTTATGGTAAGTCAGAGCTGCATCTATCACTGTCTTCCCTAGGTGACTCACAACAACGCATGCACCCGCCAACCACTTACCGAAGTCTGGGTCAAACTGAAATACTGTCCACTCAGGATGCCTCTTCATGTAGGGTTCAGGGTCTACACGCCCCGTCTGCAACACCACGTTCTCCAACTCCAGTTCAGACACTGCATCAAATAGTAGTTTATGCCCGTATGTCCCTCCTGTAACTAATACGTAGTCACCATTCCATGGCTTATATTCTGGTAACTCATATAATGGACCAACAACTACACCCTTAGGAAGTATTTTCTTTTGCTCTGGCCACTGAAGAGCTATAACGTCGGAAATAGGTTCGAGTAGCTTAATGCTTTGACTAGGTCTAATAAATCTTACTGAGCTCTCTATAGCAATGAGTTTAATCCTCTTAAGCTTGGCGGTAATGGCAGGTGGCATGCAATGGTTACTACCTGTAGCAATCAGTACGTCTACGTCCCTTACCTTCCTCAAGCTCTGGTAAAGCGCCTTAAGAAATAATGGCACACATTTCCATAGTGGATCCTTAGGCCCCCTGGCCTTCTTAACGAAGACGACCTCACCGAACTTCTCAACCTTAGAGGCACTCCATTCATCCCCTTCCGGAACAATGAAAACCATATCAACCTTACCCCTCAACCTTTGCGCTATAGCAACAGCGTAACCTGTGTGACCACCACCGCTAGCTGTTATTGCTACCCTCATCACTATCCCAAATAATCTATTCTAAAAAACTTAGAAATATTAGGTTAACCATAGTACTTGTAATAGTATTAAATAATATTCATAACAATATATTTTTTATAATATCTAGGTTAAAATGACAAGACAATTAACCCATTTATTTTAATCTCTTGAAACCTAAAAGTATCAATAGGTGATGCCGGTGAAGGTGCTTCTTTTAATGGCCAGATACGCACCTGATACAGCTATATCTTTAAGGATTAAATACTTTATAGAAGCTCTACGGAATAAAGGCTTTGATATTAGAATACATGAAATTAAGCTACCTTCGTCTAAATTAATGACCTTATTAAGTTGCTTAAGACCACGTATTAGCAGTAAGTTGGAGGCTGATGCTACTTGAGCTGACGTAATTTTTACAACAACACCACCTCCGTTATTACCCATACTTGCGCATATGTTGCATTTTAGGACAGAAAAGAAATACATCATTGACATTAGAGACGTCTGGGAAGAATATGCTAAGACTGTCTACCCTAAATTCATCGTGAGGTTAATCGAGAAAGAATACTTAAGAGCATTATCATGTGCATCCGCACTTATAGTTGTGACCAGCTATTTAGCTAAACTATATTATACTAAGCTTAATGTACATTCTGTAGTCATTCCTAACGGAACTGATGTATCAGTAATAAAATGTAGGATTGAAGATCACAAT
>CAYZJX010000209.1:0-1665 GCA_964479035.1 uncultured Desulfurococcaceae archaeon | reverse complement strand
GTACGAGAACCAGAATTAGCTTTGAAGTAGCTATGAGGCAGCTTGGCGGGGATGCTATATCACTGACTTGGAAAGAAATGCAGCTGGGACGGGGAGAGACTATAGCTGATACAGCTAGAGTTATTAGTAGATATGTTGATGCTGTAGCAGCCAGAGTCTATAATCATGAAGACTTGGTTGAACTGGCTAAGCACGCTGACATACCAATAATTAATGCATTAAGTAATAAAGAGCATCCTTGTCAAGCAGTTGGTGATATGCTAACTATCTGGGAAAAGAAGGGCAGGTACAGTGGCCTAACAATAGCTTTTGTCGGTGATGGAGGGGACAACGTGCTGCACTCACTTCTACTTATAGCCGTTAAGTTAGGTAATAATGTGCGGGTAGGTACAGCTAAGGGCTACGACCCTGACCCTGAGATCTGGAGGATTGCAGAAGAGGAAGCTAAAAGAAGAAATGTTATAGTAGAAATTGTAAGAAGCCCTGAAGAAGCAGTTAAGGGAGCGGACGTAGTTTATACTGACGTATGGGTAAGTATGGGTCAAGAAGCTGAAGCCGAGAGGAGAATTAAGGATCTATCACCATTCAGAGTTACTAAGGACTTAATGAAGGTTGCTAAGGAGGATGCTATATTCATGCACTGCCTACCAGCCAAGAGAGGCTATGAGGTTGTTGACGAGGTAATTGATAGTCCGCAGTCAGTTGTATGGGATCAAGCTGAGAACAGACTACACACTCAGAAAGCAATACTTGCCTTATTACTTTAGAAAATCTAGCTAGATCGAGTTTTTACTCTCTTTTTCCTCCTCTTTTTACGTTTCCTCTTCAATTTCGACTTAGCTTTCTTAGACTTACTTATCTTCATTCTTTTTCGCGTTTTTCTCCTGCTCTTAGATTTCTTCTTTTTCTTTTCTTCCTTAGGCAATTTGCTAGCTTTCTCTTTCATTAATAGTATTCTCTCTCCGTGATCTGTAATTAATCTAACACCAACTATATTACTATTGCCATTAGCTGACATCTCTAATTGTCCTTCCTGAATAAAGAACGGATTCTGAACTAATACTTGCTGCTCCTTCAACATTTTTGCAACTATTACATTCTCCTCAATATCTTCTGTATCTTGCCTCTCCAAAATACTCAACCCAAGCACCCTAGATATTCTAGGATATAGAATGTATTCGTTATACCTCCCAGCTAAATTCACTAAAATCTCGCTGGGTTCATTTCTTGTATTAGATATTGATGCTATCAGGAGTTTCTGACACTCTTTACCATATATGTACTCTTTTAATTTCTTGTATACTTCATCTTCATCTCCATCTAATTTTATTACAGAACCTACTGTTACCTCTTTTTCCAAAGTAGGCTTAAGTACTGATATCTTTAATTTACCTACATCAACTACATCTTCTGAAAAACAAATTATCCTATACTTAGGCATTATGCAAGTTACCTCTTATAGCCTATCTTTCTCAAGAATTCGTGTCTTTCGTGTTTTTCTGCATCATCTTCTATACCTAGTGAGGTGTAGCCATCAACAACACCTATGACGGATCGACCTTGATTTGTTTCAGCAATTATGACCTGCAGCGGATTTGCTGTTGCTGTGTATATTGTAGTTACTTCTTGCACATTCTTTAAGCTATTAAGCACATTTATAGGCCA
>CAYZJX010000208.1:0-1669 GCA_964479035.1 uncultured Desulfurococcaceae archaeon | reverse complement strand
TAAACTATATTATACTAAGCTTAATGTACATCCCGTAGTTATTCCTAACGGAACTGATGTATCAGTAATAAAATGTAGGATTGAAGATCACAATAGCAATACTATAGCCGTACTTGCCGACTTCAATAACCCCTATCAAGACATGACGCCGTTACTTAAGGCTTTGGTTAAACTTCCGCATATTAAACTCATAGTCATTGGTGGAGGGAGGTACCTAAAGAAATATATGCAAGAAGCAGAGAAATTAAACATAGGCAATCAAATCGCGTGGATAGGTCACGTAAATTATGAATTATTACCGAGATTCCTATGTAAAGCATCAATAGGAATAGTATGTAGACCAGCAATAGAAACTCATGCATATCAATCAGCTATACCAACAAAAACGTACGATTATCTGGCTGCAGGTATGCCCGTTCTAGCTTACGGCCCCAAGAACTCATACCTACAGAAGTTTTTAAGCAAGCATGGCGTAGGGATTTATATTGAGGGAAATAACCCGGAAAAAATCGCTGAGGGAATTAGGTACCTTCTCAGCATAGCTGATAAGTTACGATTGAAGGCAAGGAAAGTGGCTAACGAATATTCACGGACTGAATTAGCACAAAAGCTTGTCGATATAATAGAAAAAGTTATCAGTAAGAACTAAGATATAAAGAAAAGCAAGATACTGGTTAATGTTAAGATAGCGTCATTTAAGCCTAAATACTTGAGGTAAAACTATTAGAATAAGGTAACGGGAAAATGATAGTGGTATCAGTAATCGGTGCCCGCCCTAATTTTGTTAAGTTGGCTGGTCTCACCCCCTACTTTCATAGGATGTTTCATCACATTATTATACATACTGGCCAGCATTACGACTACGAACTTTCTAAGGTGTTTTTTGAGGATTTAGAGATTCCTGAACCTGACTATTTCTTGGGTATTGGGTCAGGCAGTCATGGCTATCAGATTGGTGAAGGTATTAAGCGTATTGAGGAGCTCCTGCTCTATCTTAAGCCTGATTTAGTGGTTGTTTACGGTGATACAAACTCCACTCTAGCTGGCGCTTTAGCAGCAGCCAAAGCTGGTTTTAAGGTAGCTCATGTTGAAGCTGGGTTAAGGAGCTATGATACGAGCATGCCTGAGGAACTGAACAGGAGATTAACTGACCATGTCTCATGGCTCTTATTTGCCCCAACAGAGACTGCTGTTAAGAACTTAATGTCCGAGAATGTTTCTGGGGAGGTATACCTTACTGGCGATGTTCATGTCGATGTATTGCTTAGATGGATCGAAGTAGCTGAAGATAAATCCGACATCCTAGACAGACTTAACTTATCACCGAAGGAATACGTCACTGTAACAGTGCATAGAGCTGAGAATACGGATAATGAAGCAAGGTTAATGAAGATAGCGGAATTGATCATGAAGGTTAGTGACGTCGTCAAAACTGTATTCCCGATACACCCGCGTACAAGGAAAGCTCTTATGCGCTTAGGGCTCATTAACAAGTTGAAAAAGTGTAGGAATTTAATAATTGTTGAGCCTTTGGGTTACCTAGACTTTATAAAGCTACTTAAGTACTCAAGATCAGTAATTACGGACTCCGGCGGTGTTCAGAGGGAGGCTTACTTACTTAAGGTACCTTGCTTAGTGCTAAGAGATAGGACTGAGTGGGTTGAGTTAG
>CAYZJX010000207.1:0-1676 GCA_964479035.1 uncultured Desulfurococcaceae archaeon | reverse complement strand
GCAACAACTGCTTCACTGGCAATAATCGTTAGGGAGGTTAAGAAAGCCGTGAACATGCCCGTAGGTGTTAATGTGCTGAGAAACTGCTGTCTAGAGGCACTAGCTATTGCCTATGTATGTGGAGCTTCCTACATTAGGGTTAATGCATTATCTGAAGTAGTTGTAAGTGATCAGGGAATTCTGACACCTAGAGCATATGACTTAATGAGGTATAGACGCTACTTAGGTGCTGAACACGTAGCTGTATTAGCTGACGTACACGTGAAGCATGCAGCACCGTTAGTTGCCAGACCTATTGAATTAGTTGCTCTAGAGGCTGTCGAGAGAGGATTAGCTGACGCAGTAGTAGTGAGTGGTGAGGCAACAGGCTTCAAAGCAAATATTGAGGACGTAATTAAGGTAAAGAAAGCAGTTCCTAAAGCACCAGTTATTGTGGGTAGTGGAGTGACAGCTGAGAATGCCGTGAAGTACCTAAGCGTAGCTGACGGAGCAATTGTGGGTACGTACTTTAAGGAAGGCAAGCAGGTAAATAAGGAGAGGGTCAGGAAATTAATTAACTCCATAAAGCACTTAAGAAGAGAAGCTGGCACTCCTAAGTAATTAAGGAAAGCAATAATATCTCATACCTAGACAATTGAATTGGGCTGCTGAGATTGAGTAAATCATCCAGAATACCTGGATTCCATAAGTTACCCATAGAAGAGAGAACTAAGATCCTAAAGGATTTCGCTGATTTAAGTGACGAAGATATTGAAGTACTTAAGAAAACCGGTGCCTTAAGCCTAGACCTAGCTGAAAGAATGATTGAGAACGTAGTTGGAACCTTAGAGCTGCCATTGGGGATAGCTGCTAATTTCCTCATTAATAGTAGGGACTACCTCATACCTATGGCTATTGAGGAACCATCTGTAGTTGCTGCGGCCTCTAATGCAGCTAAGATGTGTCGTGCAGGCGGGGGACTATTCGCAAAAGCTACTGAATCACTCATGATTTCTCAAATACAGTTAGTTAAGGTGCCATCACCACACACAGCCGCCTACAAAATTCTTGAGAGGAAGCAAGAGATAATTGAGTTAGCTAACTCGACAGCTCCAGTACTAATTAAGTTGGGTGGTGGTGTCAGGGACGTTGAGGTTAGGATTGTTAACTCACCACTCGGCCCGATGGTCATAACACACTTAATAGTTGACGTTAAAGACGCGATGGGTGCTAATACAGTAAATACTATGGCTGAGGCAGTAGCATCACTCTTAGAGAAGTGGACTGGAGGTAAGGTATACCTAAGGATAGTGTCAAACCTTGCTGACAGGAGATTAGTTCGTGCATGGACTAGGGTACCTAAGGATGCAGTAGGTGGTGAGGACGTAGTGGACGGTATCATCTATGCTTGGGCATTTGCTGCAGCAGATCCATACAGGGCAGCTACACACAATAAGGGAATAATGAATGGTGTGATAGCGGTAGCGCTAGCTACTGGGCAAGATACCAGGGCCTTAGAGGCTGGAGCGCATGCGTATGCAGCAAGAAGAGGTAGGTACGAACCACTAAGCACCTGGGAAAAGGACGAAAACGGAGACTTGATAGGGTACCTGGAGATGCCTATGGCTGTAGGAATAGTTGGTGGAGCTACTAGAGTTAACCCAGTAGCTAAGGTCTCACTAAAGATATTGCGTGTT
>CAYZJX010000206.1:0-1682 GCA_964479035.1 uncultured Desulfurococcaceae archaeon | reverse complement strand
CCCTACCATTAATTATAAGTTTAACTTCACTTGCTACTGGACACTCAGCGACCTTACCGAGCAGGTAAGCCTTAGAAAATTCAATACACGTAGAATATCCGCAGTGTCCGCAATCGAGTCCAGGGGTTTGCGATGAAATAAACCTGATGGCTCTTTCAATTATGAACTCAGCGAGTTCGTGAATATCATCATGCTTAAATACCCTAATACCATAATCGTCACTGATCTTATTCTCATTTAGAGAATAAGTAACTATAGCTACTATATTACCAGACACATAATTTCTTAGTTCACTTAGTTCATTCAAATCGCTGACTATAGCTAGCACATCACCAATATCGCTTCTCTTGAAGCCCTCAGCAATTACTATACTGTATGCGCCTGGAAGCAAATTAATTGCATCACTCAAACTTGTGTACGCGTTACGTAAGTATAGAGCACTCCAAGAAGGGCCCACAGCAATAACAACATCAACACCACTACTTAAGTATCTTGCGGTATCCTTGCCTGTATCCAATCCGCTATGCGTATGCTTTATAGCAGCTACCTTAACTCCCCTTAAGATGAGTTCTTTAATAAGGCTAGTACCTACAGAAGTTTTACCAATTTTCCTCTTAAGAGACACTACGCGTACTATGTAAGGCTTCACAGCACTACCCCGCAATTACTTAAGAATTCAATGAATAATTGTGTTACCTAGTGATTACTTAGCAAATAATATTAATGATTTCCTAAATGGTGATTTGGGTGATGTAAGGTGATTGAGGAAAAGGATATAATTAAAGCTGGTGTACTTAAGGTAGCTGAATTAATGGCTGTTGCAGCTAAGACTGCTCCTAAGGCTAGAGGTATTGACAACATCGTTATTGCTGTAATAAGTAATAAAGAAGAATTAGAGAAGTTGGCAAATAAAATGGAGGAACTAGCCAGTCAATATGGACAGTTTCTAGCTAGAGACGCTGGGAATGTCAGGAATTCTGAGGCTGTAGTGCTTATAGGTGCTAAAGTAGTTAACCTAGGACTTAAAACTCCTCCGGATTATGGTGTCGATATGGATATCTGCATGGCGCTGGTTAATCTAGGTATAGCGGTTGGCTCAGCAGCTAAGGTAGCGTCAATGCTAAATGTAGATAATAGAATAATGCTATCAATAGGCCTGGCAGCTAGAGAACTCAAGTTGATTAATGCTGAATATATTCTAGGAATCCCTCTATCAGCAAAAGCAAAGAATATCTACTTTGACAGGAGGAAGTAAGTCAGTAAATTAATGAAAAGTGTGTTAGGAATGAGTTCGGTGTTGGCAGCAGGTGCTAGGGAGTTATTGGCCTTAGTCATGAGATTAGCGTATAATAGGGGCTTAATAAACATTAAAGGAGGTAATGCTAGCATCAGGGAGAGAGACGGGTTCTGGATAACGCCTTCACAAGTACCTAAGAATATGCTTAGACCGGAGGATATGGTTTATGTGGAACTTACTGGTAAATGGGAAGGCAGCCGTAAGCCTTCAATAGAATACAGAATGCACTTAATGATATATAAGGAAATTAAGGACGTTAAAGCAATTGTACATACTCATAATCCCTACACCCTAGCTCTCTATGAGTCAGGGCTTACCTTAGACCCTACAAAATATATCGAGGCTTACTCCATAGGTGAATGTGTTGCTGTAGTACCTAAGTTAC
>CAYZJX010000205.1:0-1722 GCA_964479035.1 uncultured Desulfurococcaceae archaeon | reverse complement strand
CTCCTCTTCCGTGGCATTCTCATCGTGAGCTAGTATTGCTTCAATTATTTGATCACCAATTCTTCTTACAGGGTTTAGTGCGTTCATAGCTCCCTGGAAGACCATACTAATTCTCTTCCACCTGTAATTCTTCCTGAAGTCTTCTTCATCAACCTGAAGTATGTTAGTTCCATCAAATAATATCTGCCCGCCAACTATTCTTCCTGGCGGAGGAACTAGTCGGAGAAGTGAGAAGCCAAACGTTGACTTACCGCACCCTGACTCACCAGCAAGTCCTAAGCTCTCACCACGTTTAATTCGAAGTCCTATACTGTCAACAGCTTTTACTACGCCCTTACTAGTAAAGTAGTATACCTTTAGATTTTCTACCTCTAGTAATGCCATTGCTTGACCACCGAACCCTAGATATACTTCAACAAAGGATACTAAAAGTTATTTATAAGCGTTTGCCTAAGGTACTACTTATTTTATAGTATAAGTCACTTTAAGAAATAAGAACTGCTTCCTCCAACCACTCTCCTTCATAACCTTGTGCTCTGCTCTAAGGGTCAGCCCACTGAACATCAACCCAAAACTAGCCAGTAAAAGTGATAGTGCAATTATCATTAACCATATTGATCTAATCCTCATAGCTATATAGGTAAGACTTAACGCGAATATTATTAGAATAAAGGATACTATTAGGTATCTTACGTACCTTCTCCTAATGATCTCTGATTCCCCTATATCTGGTGCTGTACCCATCAACTGAATCACTCAATACCTTACTTTACACGTAATGTTTAATTGAGAAGTTATATACATTATTAAGTACTGGGACTAAAGTAGGTGGGTGTAGAGCTGCTTGCCTAAGCGCAGGAGGAAGCCGAGAAAGAAAGCCAGTAAGTCTCAAAGAATCATTTCATTAGTACTGATACTTGCGGGCTTAATTAATGCACTCATACTCCTTCTCAACGTCCCAGTTGCAAGCATTAATTGCGAAGGGCTTAATTTGAGTGTTGATGTACATCGCAGCTTATCAGTAAGTATCCTCAGAGTAGCCTTCCACCCTGAGAGTCAGTATCTTAGGCTGAATTTATCATGCATAAGTATGGAGGTAATAGTTGATAACAGAAGCAAAGTACTAGCCACAGTACCACTTAAACCTAGTGAGGTACTCTACCTAGATTCAAGCGTAATATTTAACGTAACTAATAGTAGTTTACCTATTTCTGTATTTATTAGGGATAATGTATCACATATTAAGTATCCTGTAGCCTTGGTTTCATCACCTAAGAGAGCATACATACCACTATCTACCTACCTGTACGAGGCGGTGCTTGAGGCGCACATAAGCAATCATGGTGCAGTAATTTCTGTAAGAACTAGTGAGCCTGTACTCCTACAAGTAAAGCTACACTACACAGAGAACTTAAGCTCAACCAAGGTAGTAGGTCCCCTGAGTGTTAACGATAAAATATACATTAATGAGTCATTCATGTATATTGAGGTAGAGCCCTTGATAGTAAAAGGCCTGCTGTACTTCAGAGTAAGTGATGAAATAGCTGAGCTCTATCCAACAGATAACCTAGGCTTGTTTGCTGTCTTAATTGCTGTGCCAGTTACGTTAGGAATAGCTATTTTAAGATTCAAGAAGTTCAGCAGTAGAAATTACTGAACGTTAATTGAAAATTCATAGGGTACTTGATGTTCGTCTAAATATCATTTACTGATAAAATGATC
>CAYZJX010000204.1:0-1748 GCA_964479035.1 uncultured Desulfurococcaceae archaeon | reverse complement strand
TTACCAAGTATGTATGTTACTAGACCAACAATCATTGCGGCGATTGCAGCATACTTATTTCCTCTCTTCCAGAACAAACCAAGCAATATAGGCCAGAGTAGTGCTGACATGAGTCCACCTATAGCGAATATTATAATGTACTCTAAGGCTGGCGGCTGTGTGACAGCCAGGATGAATGCTATAACACCGATTATTACAGTCAGCCACACTGATACCTTCTTTAGTTGTTCATGTGTAGCAGTGGGGTTGATGAATAGACGATAAATGTGCTGAAGTGCAGCTGAACTCATCAAGATAGTCATGGTGGCTATAGTTGACTGGGCAGCAGATATTACTCCTGCAAAGACGATGCCACCAACACCTGCTGGAAGTATCTTTATAGCTAGCATGGGATTAATATGGTCAGGGACCTTAAGGTCTGGGAAGTAGAGTTTTCCTATAAACCCTACCCATATACCGTACGTCCAGAAGGTAACTATAGGTACCCCTATGTATATCGCTCTTTTCATAGCCTTAACGCTCTTGTACGATATGGTAGCCATTAAGCCGTGAGGTAGTGCCAGAAGCCCTATGTTGAATATCAGCCACATCGAAAAGAGCCACATAGGCGGCAATCTAAAAGCATTCATAAATGATTCACCTGCAACCTTAATCAGTGCCTCGTTAATTGCTACTAAGCTACCGTAATCAGCCAGAGCTCTGCTCCAAACTCCTCCAACTAAGGCAGCATAGCAGGCAGTCATAAATACTCCTTGAATTAATAGAGCCAGTCCTACACCTCTCAGACCTCCTACGGCAGCGTAGAAAATCGTTACTAAGCCCGTTAGTGCTAAGGCAATCATGTACGGCCAGCCTGTCATAACTTCGAAAACTCTGGTGGAGCCTATGAACTGAGATGAACAGTAAGGTATCAAGAATACCAGAGTAATTAAGGCATATAGCAGGGCTACAAGTTTACTCTTATCGTATCTTTCAAAGAGAATATCACCAAAACTTATAGCACGAATACGTCTAGCAACTATACCAATTTTCCTACCTAATCCATAAAGTACGTAGAAGTTCATGAAAATCTGCAGACCCATAAGGCTGGCCCAAGGCATGCCCAGGAGCCAAGCAAGCCCGGGACCTCCGAGGAACGTTCCGACACTGCACAGTCCGGAAGCTATTATAAATGCAACTACTGCGGCCCCTAATCCTCTGCCGGCAACATAGAATTCCTCAACAAACTTATCAATACGTGTCTTTCCAAGCACTCTACGGGCATATATACCAACGATGATTAGCGATATCAAGTATGCGGTGAAGACGAGTGCGACAGAAAGTCTTTCCTCAAATGTTATTACAGCCTCGACCATATCTTATCCCCCTTCCTTAAGCCAAGGATCTAAAGGCTCTTCTTTCATGAAGTGCGTTATGATAAGCAGAATCACCATAAATGCCAGTGAAACCCACAGTAAATTAAACCACCACGGAAAGCCAGCAACTACCGCATGTGGGTTGCTCCCATAGGTGAGTAGTATTGCCCAGTAGGGGATTGAGTATAGTATGAAGCCGACGGATATCATTACTAAGAACTCTTTAGTAGCTCTTTTTAACCTGGGATCCTCCTTGATTCTGAGTTTGCTCAAGAAGTCACCCTAAAATAATGTTCAAAGGTCTATTATAAATCTTACTATGTTCAGTTAATTGAACTACGTCTTAAAATAAACTATTATTCGCTTCTTAATAGCGTAATACTAAACAAAATA
>CAYZJX010000203.1:0-1768 GCA_964479035.1 uncultured Desulfurococcaceae archaeon | reverse complement strand
AGGATTACTTGAGCAGCCCACATGATCGAGCCAAGCAGTACAAGTAAGTCGCCTATGTTGAATCCTGTGCTTGGTGCTGTAATCATGTACAGCCCAGCGACTGAAAGTGCTAGCGAGAGCCCTAAGTACGGGCTGTAGGACCTCTTAATAAGGCCCACATACAGGTGGACGAATACTACGCTCAACCCCGTAATAAAGGCTGAATTAGATGCTGTAGTGTACCTCGTTCCCCACCCCTGAAGCCAGAGACCTATTGCGTAAGTGATGCCGGCTAGTAAACCACCCTTAACAGCCTCCTTACTGAGTGACCCGTGCTTGCGAAGATAATATATTAGGTAGGGAGTGAGCCCTGCAACAGCAATAAAGCTCCTCAGCCATGTGTATGTGTACTCACTCATCTCAGCAATTACTACTTTAATTACTGGGAATGACGACCCCCACAATAGGGACGTCATCACAAGAGCCGCTACACCTTTGAATCTACTGGCACTCATCCTCAGCTCCTCAGCATAATCAATTAAGTAAGCAGCAGCTATTAGGTCTTTAGTCAGTGAGGGTTAAGGGTAATTATTTTCATATACTACACGGTATTGGGTGCTGTAGTGGGGCGCGTAGTTAGCTTGAGCGAGCTCAAGCAGATAATTAGGAGTATGGATGGAAGAGGTTACGGGTCATACAAGAGGCTGCTAAACCTAGTAGTAGATTATGGTACTGCTGAACTCTATTTTACTAAAGTTCAAGGAGATCCTCACGCACCACCTTCAATTGCTGAGGTAGTAGTACCTTACAGCACTCACAGGCTACCTGAGGAATTGCTTAAGCCGGATTACTTAGTCCCATTCACGGACTTCATAGCCAGGGAGCTCTATAAGGTAACTAAGAGTATTAGGAGAAAGTGCGGGAGCGGCAATAGCTGTTATGTGGGAATTCCTAAGCCAGGTCCTTGGGTTCTTAAGAGGTCATGTGTTGAGATTTCAAGCAGGAACTTAGTGCTCCGGTTCTATGTAGGCCTGCCTGCTAGAGGTAGAAAGGTCTTCGGATCTCAGGCAATTACTCTGCTTCTAGAGGACATACCTAAGATTATTGAACACATTGCAGGGCTGAGGAGTAGATTGGGGGAGCTGCGGAACCACATAAGAAATTATGTAGATCAAGAGTACTTGAGGAAGTGGCTTTATGATAGCGGGTACGTGGGGTTTATAAGTAATGGCAGTATACTGCCGAGAGAATCAAGTATATCTGAGAGGCCCATGAAGAATGCAGTACCGTTTAAGTCACCTGAGGCTCTTGAGGTAGCTGTTAAGTTACCGAGTGGTAGCGTCGTTAGAGGTATGGGAATACCTAAGGGACTTACAGTAGTGACTGGAGGCGGCTATCACGGTAAGACTACCCTGCTTGAGGCTCTGCAGGAGGGTATCTACAATCACGTAGCAGGTGATGGAAGAGAGTATGTAGTTTCTAGGAGGTACACGGTATTAGTTAGGGCTGAAGATGGGAGAATAGTATCACATGTTGACATATCATCATTAATAAGTATGCTTCCCTCAGGTGAAGACACTAGTGACTTCATTAGTTTAGATGCCAGCGGGTCAACGAGCATGGCTGCATCAATAAGTGAGGTTATTGAGGCCGGAGCGGAAGTTATTTTAATTGATGAAGACACTAGCGCTACGAACCTGCTATATAAGGATGACGTAATGAGTAAGCTAATACCTGATGACCCGATAAGAACTCTTGACATGCAGGTAAGGGATCTGATCAGGAAGAC
>CAYZJX010000202.1:0-1798 GCA_964479035.1 uncultured Desulfurococcaceae archaeon | reverse complement strand
TCCTCAATAATATCGACCTCACCAATTACATCCACTCTATAAGGTGGAACCCAGACTTTTAATAAATCAGTGCTTGCACTCTCAATTAAATACCCCATTTTAGGAAGCATATTCTTAATCTCATTAACACTGAGTTTAATTCCTATCAAGTTCTCTAAATTATGTGGCTTTAAATCAATTACAAATCCATTAAGTTTTGGTGCTGTATCAATTACCCTACCATCACGGCCTAAGACCCTAACACGCTCTATGATCGCACCTCCCTTACCCCCTCTCTCAGCTACTGATGTAGTAATTATATTCAATACCTTAGACATGAGATAAGGTTCTGTCCCTGTCACATCTATTAAGACATTTTTCGTAGTTTCAGTAATTTTATTGACATCACTATTAATTATTGGCGGAAATGACAGTACCTCACCATTTGAGTCCTGAAGCAGAGGGTACCTGCCTTTTCTTACCAAATGGGAGTACTTTAAACCTTTCTCAGTTTTTTCTAGTATTTCGTCAAGAGTCATAGTTGCTGATTTATTGAGAGGCCTAAACCTCGCGTTTCTTACTTCCACATACCTTATTGGAGGCTTAACTTTGTCCAGATCATAGAGACCTATCGAGACGAACTCACGGTCGCCACAGTAAGTTAAGTGTAACTTTTCCTGTAACTGAAATATCTGCCTTATGGACTCGTCATCTAGCTCAACATTCTTAACTATTGCTATGAATGCGTAAGGTCTGTAATTTGGAGCATTACTTACATCTAGAGTTATACTTGAGTAATCAACTGCGTACTTTGAAGGTTTCCTAACTCCGAAAATGAATGAAAGTGCCCTACCAAGCCCTTCAGCAGAGAATAGGTCCGGCCTGTCATGTGATGCCTCGTAAATTATAGTGTCTTCACTTAACTCTTCTATTTCAGCCTTTAGTGCAGTGAGTGCGTCACGTAATGTACTTTCATTTACCTCCACTTTAATTAACCTGGCAAGATCCCATAACTTAGCCTCAACTACGGGCATTATTCAGTCACCCTGAAGGGGACCTTCATAGATCGAATTATTCTGAGATTATTCGTGTATAGATTCCTTATGTCATCGATACCAAGCACTAGCATAGCTATTCTATCTATTCCTATTCCCCACGCAGCTACATTATAGCCTCTTAAGCCAACAGCCTCAAGTACCTCAGGTCTGAACATGCCTCCGGGAAAGACCTCTATCCATCCTAGTCGGGGATGTTTAATATAGCCCTCAATACTTGGCTCAGTGAATGGGAAGTAAGCTGGCCTGAACATTACCTCACCTAGGTTTAGTCTCTTAGCGAACTCCTTGAAGAATCCTAGCAAGTGCTTGAATGTAACGTTCCTTCCAACGATTATTCCCTCGAGCTGATGAAACTCCATTAAGTGTGTTGGATCCGGAGTGTCGGGTCTGAAGACCCTATCCAGTGAGAAGGCTCTATATTCTCCAGCACCGTTCTCGTGAATTGTTCTCATGGACACACATGTAGTATGTGTCCTAAGTATTAGCCTGAGAGCTCTCAGTGGATTCCATCCGTACCTTAGCTTTGATTCATGGATAGTCCTAATTCTATTAACAAATTCTTTATGCTCTTTCCCAGGTCTGTCGGTCTTAATAACATATACGTCTGCCTCCCTTCTCGATGGATGATACTGCGGTACGAAGAGGACATCAAAGTTCCATAACTCGGTCTCTACGTGAGGTCCTTTCATTTCCTTAAACCCCATTGTAATAACTATGTATCTTACATATTCAAGGAACTGTATGTAAGGGTGCTTCCTAAT
>CAYZJX010000201.1:0-1800 GCA_964479035.1 uncultured Desulfurococcaceae archaeon | reverse complement strand
GAGCGGGTGAGGGAATGCCGTGGTTTGTGAGGGAGTTCTATAGGGTAGGGATAATTAAGTTCGGTAAGTTCAGGCTTTCATCAGGTATGGAGAGCCCGTACTACATAGACTTGAGGAGGCTCTACAGCTTTCCTGACCTAGCTTTCAGGGTGGTCGGTGAGCTCATTGACATTATTGATGTAGGTTACGACGCTGTAGTTGGTGTTGCTACAGCAGGTATACCTCTTGCTGCTTACATAGCCTTCACGAGGAAGATACCTATGGGTTATGTGAGGATTGAGCGGAAGTGTCACGGTCTGGAGAGTAAGATTGAGGGTGTTGTTGAAGGCAGGAAGGTACTTGTAGTTGATGATGTAGCAACTACTGGCATGAGCTTACTTTCATCAGCGAAGTCACTGAAGTCTATGGGTGCTGACGTAGTTGCTGCAGCAGCTATAGTAGACCGTGAGCAGGGTGCTGAAGAAACACTGGCGTCGGCTGGGATTAAGTTGTACTCACTAATTAAGGTTACGGAGATGTTTAAGGTATTACTTGAGGAGGGTCTGATAAGTAGGGAGGTATATAGTGAGGTTATTGAGTACACTAAGAAGTCCAAAATACGAAGATTTTAAATACTCGGAAGACGTGGTTTGGTTGGGCTTTTGGCTAGGACACTGAGCACGGATGTAGGGAAGGAAGTAACGTACAGGGTTATCGAGCTACCTAGGTTCACCTTATTTAGAGAAGATAAGTACGGTGTCTTAAGGCATGCTAGAGTAACTAGAGTGAGGAGGCTGTCTAGGAGGTACCTACTAGCTGAGTTAGAGCTCTTTGAGCCGCTTGAGAGTCCTCCCGGGCCAGCACAGTTCGTTATGATTTGGTTGCCGGGTATTGACTACATACCAATGAGTGTAGCTGACTATGATGATGGTAGAATACACATATTCTTCTCGGCCAGGGGTGAGGGCACTAGAGCACTTGCTAACTCTAAGGGTAAGGTAGTTGGTGTGGTAGGCCCGCTTGGGAGGCCTCTAGCTATTAATGCTAAGTCAAGTTACGTGCTGGTTGCTGGGGGGACGGGGCTAGCACCAATAATTAAGCTGGCAAGAGGGCTTAATGACATGGGGCTGCTGACGGCTGTAATATGGGGTACTAGGAGTAGTGAGGATGTAGGTGAAGTACCCTTCTACTTTAAGGAGGTAACCGGCTCTGAGCTCACTATATGTACTGAGGACTGTAGCGTAGGTTTCTGTGGCAGGGCAGTAGACTTAGCTGAAGAAGTAATTCCTGAGCTTGGAGATATTGAGGTAGTTGCTGCTGGACCAAATGACATGCTGACCGCGGTTGCTGACCTAGGTATGAGGGTCGGGACCGATCCAGTACTAATTCTTGAGACAATGATTGAGTGCGGGCTGGGGGTCTGCGGGAGGTGCATCTTAGGGAGTACTGGACTTAGGTTATGTAGGGATGGCCCGGCCTTCAGGGCTTCTGAAGTACTGGATTACTTAGTAAGTATTGCACTTAATAATAAGTAGGATATAATCCATTTTAACCCCTGTAGGTACTTTATAGTGTAACACTCCATTAAGAAGTAACTGAGGTTAATGCAATGTCACTCGAAGTTACTGTCGCCTCTCTGAGGCTCAAGCACCCAGTAATGAATGCTAGCGGTATATTAGGGAATACTCCAGGAGGAATTATTAAGTTGGTTAAGTTGGGGTTCTCAGCAATAGTAACTAAAACAATAACTCTCGAGCCCAGAGAGGGCTTTAAGCCCCCGACGATAGCTAGGTTACCTACTGGTGGGCTAATTAATGCTGT
>CAYZJX010000200.1:0-1819 GCA_964479035.1 uncultured Desulfurococcaceae archaeon | reverse complement strand
ACGATGATCTAGAGTATGGCATGCGCAGAAAAATAATTAAGGAGGAAGACCTCAACATAGTTTCACTGCAGGGTGACTTAGAACTAAGCGTTGTTGAGAAAGCTATGAGGCTACTAGCTGGATTGAGCAGGCCTTCATTACTTCTTAAATTAAGGGCCGTTGCCAAGTACATGAACATTATTAAAAAGCACTACCTAAATTACCCTAAAAGCCCAATGCACTGGGCAGTATGGAAAGCAAGATCAGATGAAATAATAACTGAATTTAAAGTAAAGGTAATCAAGTCGCGATAAAGGACAACATACATTAAAAAATACATTAATGATGGAACTCAAAATAGTCACTTACTTAATGTCTTTGCTAAGCCATGGATACATATCAATCCACTTGTTAATGAATGGCCTGTATGTCTTAATGTAGAGTTCACTTGAAGTTAATTTCCTTATTAATTCATGGCTGCGTCTATACTTAACCGCCTCACCTACGCTGTCCTCACCCTTCATTGCCTTCCATTCATCTAGTGTAAACATGTACTTCTTCTGAACATAGTCCCTATACACTTCGTTAAGTACATTGAAGGTACAGAACGGTATTATCCTGCCGTCAGGCATCAAGTAATGGATATTGCATCTCATTACTCTCTGAACGTCATAGTTATATAGATCCATGAAGTGCATCATCCCTATAAAGAGGAATCTGTAATGCCACTCACCTAGTGCGTCATACGACTGCTTCGTAAATATATTAACAAGTATCTTAGCTAGAGAACCTTTAATTTCGGACGGAACCTCACTCCATTTAATAAATTTAGTAACTATATTGAAGAGCACCTTACTACCTACTAACAGCTTCCCCTTACCACTCTTTAATTCCTCCGCCTTCTCCATCAAGTAGCTTAAGAATCCCTCAATATCTATAAAGCGCGTTATCGGTATGAGTTCTACGTTACCGCCTTCGCCCTTCTTAACGTAAACATACGTAGCTACACCACAATGTGGGTGATTAGCCATTTCAAATTTGAATTTATTAGCTAGTGCTTCAATAAACATCGATATAGGTACTGATGCAGGAACAGGGAACCAATCATTAGCTGTAATCTGATTGTTTGTCTGCTTTTCAATCAGCTTCACAGCATCAGCTATTGTAACCCTTAGCTTCTCCCTCTCCGACTTCTTGATCCTGCCTGTAAGTGATACCGGCTGGAAGTTTACCGCCCTAACAATATCCATGTTATATGCAGCAAACCTTATTATGTCCCCTAATTCACTTGTGTTCATTCCCTTGATAATAGTGGGTACGAGAACAACGCTAGTCATTCCTGCCTTTCTAAACACCTCAAAAATATAAGGCACCTCCCAATGATTCTTAGGGTTCGACTTAGGTGTTACGCCATCAAAGCTCATGTATATTGTATTTACTCCCGCACCTCTCAGTTCTTTAGCAAATCTTACAGCTTCCTCTTCACCTTTTTCCAGATAGATTTTAGCAAACATAATTCCATGAGTGTTTAGCTGTATGTGCCTCACACCCATACTTCGCAGCAACTTCACAATATCTATAATATCCTCCCTGAGCGTTGGCTCACCACCAGTAAGCTGAATTACTGGAGTAACACCCTGCTTTAGGTACTGCTCAATCATGAATTTTATCTGCTCTATCGTTGGTTCGTAAACAAAGCCTAGCTTCTCAGCATAAAAGAAGCAGTTACTTACTAAGATGCCATCGGATGCTATGAAGTGGTGTTCGTCGGCATCTACTTCAAGATCGTATACGTACCCGTTGTAAGGTAGCTTGCTTACTTCCTTAACTGTATCTACAC
>CAYZJX010000199.1:0-1841 GCA_964479035.1 uncultured Desulfurococcaceae archaeon | reverse complement strand
ATATTGTAGTTACTTCTTGCACATTCTTTAAGCTATTAAGCACATTTATAGGCCACGCATTCTTTATGTATACTATGAATGTATGTCCTGCACTAATTTTTAGTGCTACTTCTTCAGCTAGTTTCCTTAATTCGTCGTCATTACCATCGGATCTTATTAATCTCTTTCCACTTGCCTCGCAAAAAGCTATTCCGAACTTAATTGCTGGCGCAGAAGTAACTAATGCTTCATACAGATCCTCAACAGTCTTTATGAAGTGAGAGTGCCCTATTATTACATTCACTCCCTCAGGTAGCGGAATGTCAACTACTTCAATTTTCTTTAGCTCGCCCACTAAAATCACCTAGTGATAATAATATTTAACTGAATTAAAGATTATCTATTAAGTAGCCTACTCACTCTTTCCTTTCTTATTAAGTAGAATTTATCTTCGTCTTTTTTCATTGAACCAAAACATACATAGCCATTAATAGGCTCTACATGCAATATTTTATTACAGCCAAATTCCCTGTACTTTAAGAACAATTCTTCAATTTCTTTAGCTTTTTCTTTACCTAAACTCCCTATTCTTCCAAACCTAATTGTCTCATACTGTAAGTTCTTACTAGCTAAATGCCTTACAATACATTCATAAACCTCTACTACAGGACAGCAAAAGTCTATCTTAACTATTCTTTCTACATAAACAGGAGGAAAAACAGCTAAGATCCTAAGTAAATCTGGAAGACTGAGGGTAGTATAAAGTAATAAAACACCTTTAAATCTCGTCTTAGTAACTAGGACATTATTATCATAAGGAAAAATAGCATCACCTAATTCTCGTACAGAGAAGTCTTCCTTACCAAATCTAACTGTTACTACGTAGTTTGGTTTAAGATAAGATGTCATTGAGTAGATCCTATGCCTCCCCGCAAATTCTCCTCTTAGTGTACTCAAACATTGAAGAAGGCATCCAGGCAATCCATGCTGGCAGCTTCTTTATGAATTCATAGGCCTCTTCCCACCTTTCAAGCCCTAAATCCCTTGCTAGGGCGTCGAGGGAGTACTCTGATCTAATGTACTTGTAAACTATCGCCATAGTGTTTTCATCTATTGGTATTTCCTTGCCATTGCTTAGTTTGACTACCAGCTCACACATCCTATCATGCCGTACAGATTTATGGTAGAGAGGTTTTTAAGTATTAAGCGGAGGTATTTTTATGTCTTGATTATGTGCTAGTAGGGGGTGCAGATTTAATCAACTGGCGCAAAACATCCAGGTCTTCTCTCATATATGTCCCCCATTCTCTTTAAATTACGAATTATTCTTTCTAAGGTATGTTCATCTATACCTAGTTTTTCAGCCTCACTTCTTAATTTACTTAGTTTGATGCATACCCTACCTGTTTCATCTGAGGTTACAAACTCCCTAATTATGTTTAATATTGTAATTTCCTTCTCCCTCATACTCTTAGGCTTTCCAGTCATTATGGTGTCAATGTCTATGTCACCAGTCTCAATATCTAATCCTACCATCTCTAACATAGAATTCATTAACCTTATGGCTTCGGCAGCATCTTCTGCTTCAACCCTATTCTTTAGCTTCATTCTTGCATGTGCCTCAGCAAGCCTAATTAGTGCTTCAAGTTGTCTTGTAGTTATAGCTAGAGGTGCTTCAGGATTTTCAGCACTTTTCTTCCTCAGTTCAATATAATACTCCTCTATAAGGCGCTGGGCCTCTTTTGTAATTCTTGGTTTTACATACTTACGAGCATATGCAATGTATTTCCTAAGCAGGTCCGGTGGAATCTCAGGCTCTACATCCGCTAGCGCTTCATGAGTCTCAAGAACGTACCTAACTA
>CAYZJX010000198.1:0-1877 GCA_964479035.1 uncultured Desulfurococcaceae archaeon | reverse complement strand
AGCTGTAAATAAGTGTTTTTAATCCTTCAGGTATCTGCAGTAAAACATTTTTTGCTTTTTTATCTTTAATCAAATTAACTATTAATTCAATATCATAATTGTAAAGTTCACCTAACTTAACCATCGTACTGTCTCACTTGCTAAATTAATAAAATGCAAACAATTATTGCTTATTTAATTCACTGATGACTATTCTTGTATTAATTCCCAGTTTAGACTTTAATCTTCTTAATGCCTCCTTGGCCTGCTCAATATGCTCTTTCCTTATCCTTACCTCAGCTATTACACTTCCGAAGTGAACTCTTGCAGCAGTTCCTATCGGCTTACCGAAAGCTTGTCTCATGCCATCCTGAAGCCTGTCTGCCCCAGCAAATGCCATCATTTTGTTCTCTCTTAAGACATGATGCGGATACTGCCTTACAATAAAGACATATTTATCTTCACCTACATTCTTACTTAGGTACTTATGGGTAATGACTCTTCCTGCCTCAAGCGCATTATGCCGTATTTGTGCCATTTCTAAGGAAACAAGCTCGAGTTTCACGTCGTACTCGCCATTTGGATTGCCCATAACAAACTTCATTATTTTTGGTGGTGGAACACCATCTATATACTCTCTCCTTGTGTAAGGAGGCTTCTTCAATTCTTTATAACATCTAGCAGGTCTCAGCGGCATTCCCTGTCACCCGGGGTCTATGGTTCCAGAAAATATAAAGATTCCGGGTTTTATTAAAATTAGTAGCTATTACTCTGATTTAAAGGCAGATTACTATTTACTTGTTCGTGCTATTCTTAATTCATGTGCTATTTTCTTAAAGAACCTATATATTGTGCTACATTCAGGCTTAGTTATTGATGCTCTAGCTAGCACGTGCTTTAAAGCTAAGAAAATGTCTTCTTCGTTATCTAACATCGAAGTAATTTCCTTAATTAAGTTCATGATAGCCTTAAACGTATTTCTACTGCATCTCACTCCGATAGTAAGCTCCTGACCTTCAGATTCTTTTATTTTACTTAATTCGTAAAGGTATACTGCTATAGCATGAGATAAGTTCAGAACATTATAGTTGCTTTTCAATGGTATTGTTGATATTATGTCACATTTACTTAGTTCCTCTCTCGTTAACCCAACACTTTCTCTACCAAAAACTAGAGCGACACTTCCTTTTGTGGGTAGCACGTACTTTAGAGCAGTAATAGGAATTCCTTGTCTTAAAACGTCCTTCTCTGAACCAAGCTTGGATGTTGTACACACACTAATATCGACATTCTCTAAGCACTCATCTAGTTCACTGCAAATACGGCAATATTTTACAGCTTCTACACCGCCAGCAGCAAATTCTAGGACTTCAGGGTCTTTTAAATCGAACTTTGGCTTAACTACACATATGTCTTGCACACTAAAATTCCTAGCTAATCTGAGGACAAAGCCGAAATTTATTCTTCCTTCAGGTTCAACAAGTACTAACCTAAGGTAACTCAAGATTTTTCCTCCAACCCGAGTAGCTTATAAATTCTATGTAGGTACCCGATAACTATAGCATTTAGAACATTAGGTGGTGGATCAATGAAGAGATAGTATCTTTCCTCACCTCTTATTTCAGCTAACAAACGCTCAGTAATTATGGAAACCGGATCAGGTATCTTGGCTCTTTTCTTTATGTCATCGAAATTTTCGAAGGGTTTCTTTTGCCTTTCATCAAGAATAGCCCACATGGTTTTCTTTCCTATTCCAGGAAGAAGTTCTAGAGAGTGAAGTTTGATTGTTAGCGGTGAAGCTATATTGAAGAAAGTTACAAATACTTTCTCTTTTTCAGTAACAATCTTCTTAATTGCTTCAGGAAGATATGAACGAGCTACAGCTGTTAAATCATCAT
>CAYZJX010000197.1:0-1984 GCA_964479035.1 uncultured Desulfurococcaceae archaeon | reverse complement strand
AGGAGGCCAAAGCCCCGCATCCTTGGCCGCTAGACGACCCGGCTATGATTATTTTTACTTACTCAGTTTTTAGGCTTTAATGAGTTGTTTAAGCACTTATGTAGGTTCTCCTTTAGGTTCTTTAATCTTTTTCTCTACTATGTAGTATGACAGGGCAATTGATGCTGAGGGAGTTAAGTATGTGAATGCTGGTACATGGTAATGTTCTCCGAGTGCTAATTCAGACTTACTGAATTCACCATCACTGCCGCTTACAACTATCATTAACACACCCTCAGTAGTAGGTTCTAGATCTTCAAGGCTCCTCGAGTTACTGGATCTCTTAGTTATCAAAATAGTTTTTGCGGGGCTGAGCAATTCAATAGCGTCCTTTAATGTCGGTAAGATAATCAAGGGCCTTCCTAGCTTGTATGCGTACTTGCTTGCCTCAGGAAGACCTGTCTGAGCAGCCATACCACTTACCTTAGTTATAATGAATGCTTTGACATGAATTTTTGATTCTATGCTGTAGGCTGTTTTCACGCTATCAACTAGCCTCTGTGGTGAGGCTACGTTATTTAGTACAAATATTATTTCAGACATACTACTTCACCAGGAATTTAAGTACCTCATCGGCTATAGCTTTAGCTAATGGTGGTGGAACAGCTTCACCTACTTGGTTATACTGCTCTTCCTTTCCGCCAAGAAATACGTGGTTGTCAGGAAAACCCATTAGGCGGGCCTGCTCGCGAACAGTAAGTAACCTATTATCAAATGGGTGGATAAACCTAGATGATCCCAATACTGTAGGCGCAAGCCTGTATGGATGTAACTTAATAAGATTAGGTAGTCTTACACCTCTAGCACCTTCATACTGAATTAATGGCTGCTCCCACTTTAGTCTGATAACGCGTTTTAGTTTTCTTGGGCTTAGTCTAGGAGGGGGTTCATGATTGGGTATGACAGGCTCTTCAGAAGGCTCAGGCAGGTCCTTTAGTACATCCCACACATAAAGCCTTTCTGAGGCTTTTGCTGGCTTAATGGGTATATTAGAAATAAATACCCTAACCCGCCTCGAAGGTGTTCTATGTTCATGAGCACGCAGTACATTAAAGAATATTCGTTCATAACCTACTGCCTTAAACTCCTTTCTAAGCGCGTTCTTCAGGGGCCCCTCCATAATTGCAGGCACGTTCTCCATTACGAAAACCTTAGGGCTTAAGCACCCTACTACCCTAATGAATTCCAAAACAAGCGTTCCTGTAGGATCAGTATAAAGTCTATCAAGAGGCTCAGGCTTTCTATTAGGGTTAGCCCCAGTAAATGGTTCGCATGGGGGGCTGCCTATGACTACATCAATATTTCTCTTATTAATAAAGTACCTTATGTCATCGCAGCTAACATCTCTTATATCTTCACACAAAACTATTGCGGTCCCAAAATTACCTTTAAATGATCTAGCAGCCGCTCTGTCATTGTCAATTGCCAGGACGTGTTCGTAGGAGGAACTGAAACCTCTTGAAAAACCACCAGCTCCTGAAAAAAGATCAATGAGTGAGGGTCTTCTCTTCATTCAGTATTTCCTCTTCAAGACGCTTAATGAGTTCCTTAAGTTCACTTTTTATGCTGTTATTGTCTTCATAAACAAGCATCTCACCACACCTTGGACAACGAAAGTCGTTTTCCATCGCCTCCTCAAATGTTAATCTCACATTATCTACCGGGCATATGTAGAACGTATTACTTTCCTCAAAAGCAAGTCTCTCTTTTAATCTCTTTAATACTGCTTTCTTTCTCTGCAAGAGTACGTGATTTAATCGTGTTATGTCTATAAACCAGTAATAAATGTACTTATTATCACTCGGGCTTCTGACTTTCTTATACATTACAAGACCTAGGTTATGTAGTTCATAAAGAGCTCTCCTTATGTCCTGTTCACTAAGACCTATTACTGAAACTATATCTGTATCTAGCATTTCCTTCTTATTCTTAACTAAAACTTCAA
>CAYZJX010000196.1:0-1984 GCA_964479035.1 uncultured Desulfurococcaceae archaeon | reverse complement strand
GGAGTCTATAAGTTCATGAGCACACATAAGTATACTAATGAGGTTTTCTTAAGTACTATAGAGAACATTAAATCAATTTATGGTGATGACGTACCGCTCTTCATAGATATTGGAGGACGTAATCAAGTACTTTGGATGATGTATCTCTTAGCGATTCTCGAAGGTCTTCATCCAGAACCAAGTGTGAAGGTAGTGAAGGAAGCGAGTGCAGGGGGTTCGGCCAGGTCATTAAAAGAATTTATAGATAAGTTAGAGCCAGGCACTAGGGCAGTAATTATTGTTAAGCCTGACAAGAAGGCGCTTAATCTTCTTAAGAAGTACCTGCTACTTAAGTGCTTTAAGGTAGACTACATTAATGTGGTTAAAGTACAGCCTAACATACTACTATACGCTGTTGTTGTAGTAAGCTAATTTGCAGCACTGAATTTAAGTGCTCTAGATTAATTGTTGAGAAGGGCGCTAAATGCTGAGTAAGAATAAAGATTAAATCACAAGATCGGGGGTGCTGAATGCAGGTTAGATTAAGAATTGTGCCAGGAGGGGAGGAGAAAGTCTTAGAAATTAAGGGTAAGGCCACTGTTAGGAGGGTTTTAAATAAGCTGGGCTTGAGTCCGGAGGAGTACGTCGTTACTAGGAATGGTGAGGTCGTTGTTGAAGATGAGGAGGTCATTGATGGAGACTTACTTGAGGTGTACCGTGTTGCCTCAGGTGGTTAAGTGTAGCATTTGCGGTGATAGGGCTGTTGCGTCACTGCCCTATGCTAGGTTAGTACTATGTAGAAAGCATTTCACGGAGTTTATTGAGAAGAAAGTTGAGAAGACCATAAAGCGCTACAAGCTCGTCGGCAAGGGCTGGAGGGTTTTAGTAGCTGTATCTGGTGGCAAGGACAGCTCAACACTACTTACCATACTTGCTAAGTTAGCGGAAGTGCTTGACCTCAGCTTACTGGCTATATACATAAACTTAGGAATACCTGAGTACTCTGAGAAGTGCTTAAGTACTGTAAGAAAGCTGGTTGAGTTACTTAATGTTAAGTTAATTATAGTCGATGTTAAGGAGGCAGTTGGTTACACTATTCCGGAACTAGCTGCAAAATTGCGTAGGCCTGCATGCAGTGTATGCGGTACTGTTAAAAGGTACATTTTGAATGCAGCAGCGATAGAATCTCGCGCTAATGCGCTTGCTTTAGGCCATAACCTAGATGATCTTGCAGCATATGCACTCAAGGAGTTCCTTAACCAGAACTTAGGTCAGGTGTCTAAGTTCGGGCCTAAGACAGAGAGCATTAGTGACTTAGCGGTAGGGAGGATTAGACCTCTTTATGAAGTACTAGAGAGGGAGAGCTTAATTTATGCATTAGTGAATAATATTCCATTCCTACCTGATGAGTGTCCTTACGTAAGATTAAGTTCCCTAGAATTTACATTAAAGAATCAGCTCAATAAACTGGAGTCTAGATTCCCCAGTATAAAAGTGTCTTTTATTAGGAGGTTAGCGAAAAATCTGGGAAAGTACCCTCGAATACAGCAGGAATTAACTAAATGTATTACTTGCGGCCTCATAGCTAGTACTGAGCTATGCAGCTTCTGTAGGATGACGAAGCGTGTCTTAGGTAGGCCTCAGGGGAGTATTGTGAGGGAATATATTAGGAATAAGTTGAAGGAGTTAAAGTAATTAGTAGTGAATTTCCTATCTTGTATTTACATGATATTGCAGATCTAAAATTCCTGCGGCTCTAATTAATTCACCCTCCTTCATAGAGTGTGGGCATGAGCAGCACTACATCACCGTCTCTTACCTTAACCTTATCTGTTGGGAGTACTTGCTTGTTATTTATGAACACCCACACAATTGGCAGAAGAGATTCTATTGTACGGAATTTAGGTCTAATAGCTCTAACGGCTTCGAGTATGTCAGCTATTGTGTAATCCTCACTGTCATCAAGCTCTAGTACATCCTCAAGTACTCCTATGTAGTCGAATAG
>CAYZJX010000195.1:0-1992 GCA_964479035.1 uncultured Desulfurococcaceae archaeon | reverse complement strand
GGTGGGCCCGTAGCTCAGCCAGGTAGAGCGGCGGGCTTTTAACCCGTAGACGGGCCATACCGACCCGGCGGAAGTCCCGGGTTCAAATCCCGGCGGGCCCGCCACACAACCTCTGGTAGTAGCAATTTTCTTAATTCCATGTGTCGGTAGTATTCTTTAAGGTAAGATACTCTCAATTAATACATTCTTAAGTATACTAGTACTTAATGTAGCATCCGCCAAAAGAAGAGCCTCAATTAGTTTTAACTTAAATTTGTATTGCTCAGCGATATTTCTCAGCGTAATAGCATCATCTTTTGAGAAAACTACATGAATAGAAATGACACTTAATTCACGCTTAATTCTCAGTAATTTCCTTACATTTTCTTGAACTTCATCATAATCTACTCCCTGAGGGCATGTAATTAGGGGAATAGTGAATACACCAAGCCTTAACGCAATTATTGAAGCTAAAGACAGCGAATAGTCTGTTGGTGCGATAATCGCATCTACTTTACTGCCAGCTAATACCTCAACTACTCTGCTACACAAATACATTCCTATATATTCCATTAGAATAGGTCTCCCAAGAATTCTCAGTAAATCACTGTCATACTTATTTATAAGCCTGCACATAAAATCTTTCACTAATTTTCTATCAAGCAGTTTATTCAGTATAGCTACTGCTTTTTCTTCGCTAGGGATTATTTCACCTTGGCCATATTTACTTAGTGTTGTAACTGATATTCCGAGTAAATTACTTAGATCTTTATAAGAGTAAACTTCCCTAACTGCAAGCAGTGCAATAATTGAATCAAGTTTTCTCATCATGGATGTTAACTTCCTACCTGATCTCCACCTCAACATCAATGAAGCCCAAAAACCATGTGCAGTCGAAGATAAATATACCTTAATAAAAATAATATATTTAGGGATGATTAAGGTCTATAAGCGCTGAATGAAATGATGACTAACCCACGCTATGACTTACCGTTCAAGAATGTTATGATAACCAGGTCAGACAAATGCCTTCTCATCAGTACTCAGGTCCGGAGGTAGTCATCACTATATTTATTGTCCTTAAGAAGTTAATATAAGGATTTTCATGAGATGGAAGAGAATAATTAAAGCTGTGGCCACTCCAATGCCATCAATAGTTTATGCTATAATATGGTTTGCGCTTCAGCCCATAATACTACGGACAATATACAACTTACCTGCTCTTACAGGTTGGGAAGTAAAACGTGGTATTACACAGATAGTATCTACAGTAGTCTATGTTATAATTAATGTCCTGTGGCTAGCCAGTTGGTATAAGCTGACAAAATATTTAAGAAGTAAAATGGCTCTAAAAAAGCAACAACTTTAAAGAGGTCCATGCAGCTTCACAAACACTAATTAAATTCACAGCAGCTGACTCAGCGCTACAGTGGGTCATCACTTTTCAGACCGCCCGTCGAAAACATCATAGTCAAGATTCCTACTCTTCCGAGAAAATATATATAGCGGGTCTCCATGGAATTGCTGCGTATTTTCTCCCGGCATAATCAGGTGCTGATGAATCTGTCGATATGTAAATCCCGGCTATCCTAATCCCTGTTTTAGATTCTATATATTTCCTGAACAATCTTAGAGCTTTTTGCTCATCAATACCATTAATTCTTCTTAAAGCATCTAAAAGTTCTGGCTTTAGCTGGCTTATAGCATCTTGTAACATCTTAGCTAATTTAGGTAAATTCTTCCTTGGAATTCCTGACAGCTCGTTCATTAAAATTTCTATTATCTCGCGTAGCCCAGCACCTGACTTTAATTTCTGGTAGACCAGAAATAGTACCCTATACATATCCCTCGGTACTACGTAAATTACTGCCTTATCGCCCTTAACCAGCTTTGTCAATTCTTTTATATCTTGAATTAACTTCTCGGTATACTCAACCATCACTTCAACATCGAGATATCTCTTGAGTTCCTTAGGCTCAGGCCATTTCTCAGTAACTACTAAAGTCTTCTCAC
>CAYZJX010000194.1:0-2018 GCA_964479035.1 uncultured Desulfurococcaceae archaeon | reverse complement strand
AAGGCTTTGATGTTGTTCTTGATTCATCTATTACGTATACTTCATAACCGGACTGCGTAGCTTGCTTTAGTAATTTTAGTAGTAATTGATAAAGAGTATCAGATCCAGGCAAACCTACTTTAATTACTGCCCTTAAAGGCTTGAGAGCTCTCTTTAATTTGATCAGCATTGCTAAGAATTCCTCAGGGCTTAACACAGTACCTGCGCCAATAAGCATATTATCTGCAAGCACAGCATACGCTATTTTTGAACCTAAATCAACACCAACAGCAAGGTAATGCATGCCTGTCTCACTACCCGTGATAATGCGTAAGATCACTCTAATTAAATCCTCTTCATCATCTACTCTGTATATCTTGCGGTTCTTACTCAGGCATAAAATATCATTGTCTATCAGTCGGTATGCCTCTTCATCAAGTATAATTACATCGTAATCTACTATGTTACTTAGAGTATCGGGTACACTATATTCCAGAGGAAATTTCTCAGCTATGTCCTTGAACTTCTTAAGTAATCGTGGATTATATATAAATACGCAGGTTCTCACGAATCGTCTTGTATTGCTATCCACACTATGCAGTATACTATCCCACCAGTTGTCTTATTTATTCTTCAGAAATTTTATATATGATGGTAATGAAATGAACGTAAACTCTTTGATACAACTTGCTCTAAGTCGTGGTATGGTACTAATATACGGTGCTGCTGGAAGCGGGAAAACTAATTTAACATTATGGTTCTTGAGTAATATATCAAAAAACGCAATAGCTAAACAGCTGTTTTATGTAAGTACTGAAGGTTCTTCATATATTCACCTACTGAACAGGTACAGTTTTGGCACTAATACTTATTTTATCGATGCCATAAGCTTAGACCATCTTCTTGACATAGTCTTAAGTATATGTCACAAAAAAGATAATATAGCAGCAATTGCTATAGACTCTATAAATAACTTCTATAGGACTGAAGTTCTAGAGAGTAGCGTAATTAATAGGTTACTTAATACTATAATGGCTCTACTAGCCTACGCACATAAACGTATGAGCTCCTACATTATAGTGACAGCGCAAGTTAGGGAAACTAAGGAGTTGGGCTTTAGTGGTGAGAGCATACTTCGTTTTTGGACTGATGTTATAGCATACATTAGAAAAACCGAAGAACCAGAGCTAGGAAGTAGAGAGCTTATATTTGAGTTTCCCGATGAGATCGCAGGGCTTAGCCTGAAGTTTAAAATAGGTGATGAAGGTGTTAAGTTACTTGAATCAAGCACTCAGCATATATAGTGCCGTACTGAAGGCTATAGTCGCTTTTCTACCTGCCTTAATAGCTAACTGTCTACCCGTGTTAACAGTAGGAAAATTAATAAGAGAGACTACCCCAATTGATCTAAACCGCAAATTCATAGACGGCAAACCCATACTCGGACAGAGCAAGTCATGGGAAGGTTTTATAGTAGGTGTAGCAGGTGGGGGTGTCGTGGGATTAGCATATAGTATTGCATTAGGTAACACGCTATGGACTGCTTACGGCACATTCATGGGCCTGGGAGCTATGCTTGGTGATACTCTTAACTCCTTTGTAAAACGAAGGCTTAATATTTCGTCTGGAGAGCCATTCATACCTATGGATCAACTGTCATTTATATTGGTCGCATACGTGCTAGTAAAAGCTCTAAATCTTGATATGTTAGTAAAACACGATATAAGCCTTACAGAATTAGCAATAATTACTTATGTTACTCTAGTATTGCATCCTTTAACAAACTTAATAGCCTACAAGTTAGGGCTCAAGAACAAGCCGTGGTAAGTAATTAAGATGGTATACAGCATACTTGACTTACTGCTCAGTCTTTTGCAATTCCCGCATTACTACCCTATACCTTACATATTTGTCCTCAGGTGAGAACCTACCTGGGTGAGCCACCTTAGTTTGAGAGCCACAATTAGGGCAAGTATTCTTTAAAGTATAAGTACCGCAATTAGGACACTTTTTTAGGAGAAACCTCATTATGTTTTCTC
>CAYZJX010000193.1:0-2030 GCA_964479035.1 uncultured Desulfurococcaceae archaeon | reverse complement strand
GTCAAGCTACTTGATGTCAATAAGGACTTCGTAAAGTTCAATAATATCAAAATACTTGCTAAGCCCATGATAGGTGTTATAGGTGTCGCACCCGAGAAAGAGGAGATCCCTACTGGTACTTCAGGGCCTCACGGAGGTAATATGGATGTAGCTGAAGTAACTAAAGGTAGGAGACTTTACTTCCCCGTATTTACTGAAGGTGCTCTGCTAGCTATAGGCGACCTACACGTAGTACAGGGTGATGGTGAGGTATGTGTTGCAGCAGCTGAGGTCTCGGGGGAAGTGACAGTTAGGGTCGATGTTATTAAGGGAAGAAGTCCACCGTACCCGGTACTAGAGGCTGAGGGATACTATGCCATACTTGCATCAGGCAAGACCCTTGATGAAGCTGCGAGGGCAGCTACTAAGGCAGCAGTAGAGGCTCTAATGAGGGAGTATAATTACAGCTTTGTGGAAGCCTACATGCTCGCCAGCCTAGTAGTTCATTTAAGAATAAACCAAGTCGTCGACCCAATGAAGGGTATTAGAGCTGAATTACCAAAGAGTATAGTTTCACTAAATTCCTTCCTAGTACCTACTACCAAGGAGTAATTAGCTGGCAAGAACTTTTTAATTAATTACATAACCTCAAATTATTCTCATTATTCTCTATTATGAGCTGCAAGAAAACCAATTATATGGTAGCAATCATGATCATCTGCTAGCATTAGCTCGAGCAGCTATTCTTAATGATTCTCGACTTATACAGGTCTTCAGCCACTCACATGAATATAGACCTCTTAGCCCCTGCGAGGACTAGTATTCATCAGGGCTAGTGACAATACTCGCATTCCCGTTACTCACGGGTGCTAGCCTATTAATATCATTAGAAGTCATGCCAGCAGTACTTAATACTACGTGTTAATAAGTACGTAACTCAGGTAAGTGTGTTCGAATGTTTAGATATATTATGTTTCACTGACTGATTAGCTCATGGGTGTAGGTAATTAGGACTTCAGTAGCTATAGCCTTGATCATACTTATGGTGTGTTCAGCTACTGCCCTAACAGTCAGCTTAAGTAACTTAGGATATTTTGAAGAAATTAAATTCACTAATTCACTAAGGATGAAGGAATTATCTATGTCTGCAACTTCATATGTTTTTAGGCTAGGTAATTGGTTCATAGTAATTGATATTTATGAAAACGGTAGTGGCGCACTCACAGTGACGTACGTAGGTAATGAAGCCCTGAAAATAAATAATGCACTACTACCTCTGACAGCAGGACTCAATGTAATATTGATCTGCGATAATGGAACAACTACTGCCAGAAAAGTAGGTACTTACTACCCTAATGCTACGATAGTGCCCGGTACAGGAGATACCATGAAATTTGCTGTAAGTAATATTAAGGTCATTGAGGTCGAGGGAGCTATTCTAGGTAAGATACCTTTAAAAATGAGAATTCCACTAGAGACGAGATTTCCCACTATAAGTACACCCGTAACTGCGCCAGCCATAGTAACTATTACTAAAACAGGTGGAGTAGGTGAGACACACACGACCACACAACTCAAGTGTAGTTTTGTTCTTGAGGAGGAGTACCGTGAGCCATCTGCCTGCCCGATTAGAATGGAGATAATGAATAATGCATCAGTTACTACTGACTGTGTAGCTGAGGTCTACATACCGTCAATTACTACCACAGCTGGTGGGGGGCCTGGAGTAAGTATTGTGGTGAGAAATGTAGGTGAAGTACCCATTTACGTCTGTACGAGCTACGTTGAGGTCGAGATAGTTAATGGCAGTATAGATGGGGCGAACTACATACCCATACATAAAAAGGTAACTTATGTAGTACCCGGGACAACAATTCCCCCACAAGTCCTTGGCTGTAACCCGCCTGAAGGATCATTTATTATTCCTGAAGCGTCTATACTGCGAAAAGGTGAGCACGTTAAGATCCCTCTGACTTGGGTCATGCCTAAAGAAGTACTTGAGAAGTACAAGTATGTATACATTAATGTGAAGATTAAGTATGCACCCATAA
>CAYZJX010000192.1:0-2038 GCA_964479035.1 uncultured Desulfurococcaceae archaeon | reverse complement strand
GGGCGCCGGCCTTCGGAGCCGGAGGTCCCGGGTTCAAATCCCGGCGGGCCCGCCATATATAAACCCTTCATATGAGCTTTCCTTGCTGCAGAAGTAATATTTTATACTCTACCATGGGCTTACATTTCTTGAAGTCTCCGGAATTCCTCACTCTTTACAAGGCTCACGGGCATAACCTTCACAGAATTAGAAGAGGACTCAGGAGGAATTGAATGCTATAATGATATTTGTGTCAATGTTTATGGCGGCATTAAACAGAGCAATAACTAGGATAGTTGATTAGAATGCTTATAGACTGAGTGAGTTGATAATTGAATCAGTAATTTAGTGATCAGCATTATATTAACTTACTTAGAAAGTCTACTGGAGCTATATTACTATTTGAGTTCATGAAGCCTTAATGCTACATATTTTCTATATAGTAGAGCAACCCTATCTACATATCATAATTTTGAAATATACATTAATGTGCCAAAGTAAAGAGTTAGCCAAAACATGTTAACATAAGCAAAATATAATGATGGTATAAAGGAGGCTGCAGTAATAATGTTTAGTACTAGCGATAAATCTAGTTTAGGCTTCTTCATGAAACTCCTTAGCCACAACCTTTCACCAAGGACAACATAAGTGAACCAATTTTCCTTCTTTTAGGTTTTGGAAAAATAAATGAATTAACTATTGTCCATAAAATAACAAAACCTAGGCCTATCCAGCTATGATACCATATAGTTAGATATAAAAATGGTGCTATAAACATTCTGGTTAATCCACTCCATGGATTAGAATGTCATTGCTAAAACTCGTCTATTATTTTCCTATAATCAGCCATCAACTAAACCTCATAGTACCTAAATAATTTAAATAGTATTTATCTTTGACATTGTTCATAGCATCTAGACTCTGTCTTCTCTACACACCGTGATAGATATGAAGCTGACGTTCCTTAGTCTTTGTAATTAATATTGATAAGAAGCCTGCGATGTAAAAATAAAAGAACTAGAGAAAAAATATGTATTTATGCATTCTATTCTAGCATTAAGTAGGGTACCCCTATTTCTTCTTGATATTCTCATTGGAATACTACCTTGCCTATTATCACCCGAAGTTGTTAAATCTGTGAAAAGCAAAAAAGCACTGATACTAAAGACATTAGAAGATAAAGAGATTTCTATTTTATTCTTAATTCTCCTTTGAGTGTAAGTATTGCTTTACCTCCAACTTTAACCTTTATTGGTTTATTGTCTTGAACTCTTACTTCTACGTAGGCTTTTCCAGGTCTCCTCATAGCATATCCTTGCTCTGACACTATAGTTGTATATGGTTCAATTATTTTTACAGCATTATTCCATACTAGGTATGCTCCTAGAGCTCCATTAGCCGTACCTGTAACAGGGTCTTCGAAAACACCTACATATGGTGCAAAGCATCTAGTATGAACTGTCGATTCCGTATCTAATGTTTCAAAGGTGAATACATGAAATCCTGTGACCTTTAGCTTTTTAGATAACTCATATACCTTAAGTAAATTAGGTTTTAAACTTAGTAATGTATTCAAACTTTTCACTGGTATTATCAGAAATGAAAGTCCTGTCGAAGCTACTTGTATGGGAAGATTTGTATCCAATATTTCACTTATGTTAACCCTTAGTGCCCCAGCCACATCTTCAACATTAATGTTAACGGTCTTTACCTCCGGCGTCGCTTGGGTCATGTATATTATCTTTGGTTTACCTTTCTCCACATAGACTTCTACAGGAATTATACCTACATTGGTCTCGAATTTTATGATAGTAGTAGGTTCTATTACCTTAATCCTACCCTCCTTAACTAAGAAGTAACTTGCTGCTATTGTGGCATGACCACATAAGTCTACTTCACTTGTAGGTGTATAGAACTTTAATTTAAAATTAGCCTTATTCGATGTAGGTTTTAAAATGAATACCGTTTCAGAGATATTCAATTCACTTGCTATTTTCAACATATACTCTTCACTTAAACCATCAGCACCAAATACCACTCCTGCAGGATTCCCCTCCAA
>CAYZJX010000191.1:0-2039 GCA_964479035.1 uncultured Desulfurococcaceae archaeon | reverse complement strand
CGTCCCCTGTGCCGTTGGGGACGAAGGGTGCCCATGACTCCCACGTGGAGTGGCTCGTAGCCGCAATGAAGTGTGGAGTAGAGGCACAACCCGTCCTAGCGAAACCCACAATAACCTAGGACGAGAAACGGTAATAGCCTACCTCACTCTTCCGGAAAGACTTGGTTGGAGAGAGAAAGTCGTAGAGCTGGAGGGGCCTGACCCTACTTATGAGGACTTACTTAATAAATTACCTGAGTTAAGGAGTGCTAGCGAAGAGTTTGAGAAGAGTAATGTCAAGCTCGTCGTGCTAGTTAATGGCCAGCACATACAGTTCACTGGCGGGTTAAAAACCGTACTTAAAGATGGTGACGAAATATCCATATTCCCCCCAGCAGCAGGTGGATGAACTAGTAATCCTTAATGCCCCAGTAACTCAGAAGTGACTAAGGGAGTTATGACTGAATATGAAGATACTGTAAACTACAGTGAACACATTACTGAGGTAGCTTGGAGAAGGGGTTCTCTCGAGATTAATGAATCGTCCTCCAGCGTAGTTGGTTCTAGGCTATTTAGTAGTGGTTCATGGTTTATTGCTTCAGTTCAGGGCATGAATGTAGACGTTAATGAACTGAGAAGAAGAATTAAGGTACTTGCCAAAGTTTCTAGGAGTAGGATCGGGAAAGCAATGCTCAGTAGTGCTGAGTTTTGCAAGGGTTCCTACAAAATTGGCGAGGAAGCACCTACAGAAGACCTCCTTGATTTTGTTAGAGATATTGTAGCGCTACTAGGTGAGTCTGGTGAAGTAGTGCTGACACAAATTAGCTCTACGAGGATTATTGACTCTCAGGACTTCACCTGCAGAGAAGATAGAAATATTATTGAATTAAGTGTTTTTGCTGAGGACTTCAGTGCTGGTAGACATGCAGTAGCTAGTGCTTCAGTAGCTATTGCCGGTAAGTTGAGTAGTTTAAGTGACCGACTTATTGATGAGTTAATAGAGGATACTGGTGTAAGAGTTAAGGCTCAGCTAGCAGCTAAGGCTCTAAGCCCATTAAATATAGGTAAGTGGACGCTAGTTTTAGATTATGATGTTGCTGCAGCATTCTTTCATGAGCTAGCACACTTACTTGAAGGTGATATACCAAATCACTTAATTCCAGGGCAGGACTTAGGTGTGAGGTGGCTCAATATGAGCGATAACCCAAGAATTGAATTAAGTCCTGCAAGGAGCTTCTTTGATGACGAAGGTGTGGTAACTAAAGCTAAGGACTTAATTACTGATGGTATTGTGAGAGACCTTATGCACACTAGACTAAGTGCGGCTAAAGCTAGGAGGGCTGGCTACAAAACCTCGCCCGGTCAAGCTAAGGGACTATTTCATCCACCTAAGGCAATGCACTCAACATTATTAATTGCACCAGGTGACTGGAGATTAGAAGAAATAACAGAAGAAACAAGAAAGGGAATCTACGTTAAGGGTTTAATTAAAGCTGAACTCTACGGGGGCATAGTAACCATAGTACCTGAAAACGCCTGGATAATTAAGAAAGGCGAAATTAGAGAGCCAGTAATACTTAGACTAATAAAGATACCACTAATTAGAGGCTTAAGAAGCATTGACGCGCTGTCCAGATCCCTCAAATTAAGGCATAGCTATGAAAAAGGACATTTAGTAGCTGAAGCATCACCAGTCATAAGAATTCTTGGATACATAGAATAATAGAGTAAATTAGGTATTTTTCAATTCTATGATATAGATTCAAGACCCAACAGCTCAGGACTTCATACAGTGGGAGCTGTCAAACTTTCAATTCTATGATATAGATTCAGGTTAAGTTAAGGAAACACAGGGACACCATCCACATCCCTTGGCTTTCAATTCTATGATATAGATTCGCGGTACGGTCATGTACTCTGCTAGGGTAGCTAGCTGTGATCTTTCAATTCTATGATATAGATTCCTATCGCCTGCTTTAACGCCTTCGATAGGTATTACACCTCTTTCAATTCTATGATATAGATTCACGTCTCTGAATAGTGAGAACGTGAAGTTGTAG
>CAYZJX010000190.1:0-2041 GCA_964479035.1 uncultured Desulfurococcaceae archaeon | reverse complement strand
GAGGGCATGGGAAGCTTTTAGGAAGAAAATACGTAGGGTAAATGATCTGAATCAAGCTAAGGATTACTTAAGTAAAGAAAGAGGTATTATAGAAATTCCATGGTGCGGTAGATCGGAGTGTGCGCTTAAAGCATCTGAAATACTTGAGGCAGATGCTCTTGGAACACCCCTAGATGAAGTACCTAATGTAGGTAACGAGCACTGTCCTATATGCGGTGAAAGGGCTGTGACAATAATGAGGTATGCTAAGAAATACTAGTAAGAAATGCTAATTAGGATAGAAAAATATTAAGTAGTGATTAAAGGTTAATAAGATTACAGTAACATGTCTAGGAGGTGTGGTGTGTTGCCAAAGAAAAGGGAGAATAGAGGAAGGCGTAAGGGGAGTAAAGGTTCTGTAAAAACTGTCCAATGTGATCAATGTGGGAGGTTAGTACCTGAAGATAAAGCGGTATGCGTTACACGTTGGTACTCTCCGGTTGATCCGCAATTGGCTGCCGAATTAGAGAAAAAAGGTGCTATTATAGCGAGATACCCGGTAACAAAGTGTTATTGCGTGAGTTGCGCAATATTCCTAGGAATTATTAAAGTTAGGCCTGAGGAAGAGAGGAAGAGAAGAGGAATTAGTAGATAAAAATATTAAACTCGGTTTAATGGGGGGTAGATATATGAAAATACCAAAGAAAATACGAACCTACTGTCCGCGCTGCAGGAACCACACTGAGCACTCAGTTACTATATATAAGCATGGTAAGAGAAGAACTTTGGCAGAAGGAGAGCGAAGGTATAGGAGGAAGCAAGAGGGTTATGGGAGTAAGAGAAAACCTGAGCAAAAACGATTTGCTAAGATTACTAAGAAAGTAGTTCTTAAGCTTAAATGCACTAAATGTGGATATATAAGTCATAGGAGAGGCATAAGACTAAAGAAGTTCGAGTTAGTTGAGGTGGTGCGCTAATGAAGAAGAGGAAGATACTCATACCAATGCCTAAGTCCAGATTTGTCAAAGTGAAATGTCCTTCTTGCGGTAACGAGCAGATAGTATTTGACCATGCAACATTTCCTGTACGATGCTTAGTGTGCGGTACTGTTCTGGTTGTTCCTACAGGCGGTAAGGCGAAGGTATTGGGTGATGTAGTTAAGATATTAGGGTAGTAAAGTAATGGATTAATGTAGTCAGCTTTTAGGAGGGTTAGGCATTGGTAAGAAAGCGTACACCTTTGCCAAGGGTTGGAGAGCTTGTTATAGGAACTGTTAAGAGGGTATTTGATTATGGTGCTTACTTATCATTAAATGAATATAATGATACTGAGGCATATTTGCCATGGTCTGAAGTGAGCTCCAAATGGGTCAGAGACATAAGAGACTTTGTAAGAGAAGGTCAACGCATTGTTGTTAAAGTAATAAGAGTCGACCGGAGAAAAGGACATATAGATGTGTCATTAAAGCGCGTTAACCCCTCTGAACAGAGAAGAAAGCTACTTGAATGGAAGAGAGCACAGCGAGCTGAGAAAATACTAGAAATCGTAGCTAAGAAAATAGGAAGGAATCTCGATAGTGCATATAATGAAGTTGGGTGGAAGCTCGAAGATTACTATGGTGAAATATACGCTGGACTTGAAGAGGCTTCATATAGAGGTTCTGAGGCCTTAAGAGAGGCAGGTGTTTCCAGTGAATGGGTTGAGCCTTTATTAGAAGAGGTAAGGAAGCACATAAAAATCAAGAAAATCAAGATTCAAGGAGTTATTTATTTGTTAACTTTAGCGCATGATGGAATAGAAAAAATTAAGAGAGCATTAACAGATCCTCTGAGTGAGTTAAGTCCTGACGGTGATACGAAAATTAAGGTATATACTATTGGAGCGCCTAAATATAGGATTGAAGTATCATCAACAGACTATAAGAAAGCTGAGAAAGCACTACAAAGCTACATAAAGCAAATCGAGAAACTGGCTAAGTCAATGAACTTAGAATTTAGTTTTGAAAGGGAGAAAACATAATGAGGTTTCTCCTAAAAAAGTGTCCTAATTGCGGTACTTATAC
>CAYZJX010000189.1:0-2085 GCA_964479035.1 uncultured Desulfurococcaceae archaeon | reverse complement strand
CTCATGGCACTGATCATGGGGCTACCGATAAAGATAGCTGTCGCAACCAGCTCCTTCATGGTTGGTTTAACTGCTGCTAGTGGCGGGGTAGTGTACCTTATGCGGGGTCTCACAGACCCCATATCTGTAATAGCTTTAGCCTCAGGTATAATACCTGGGGCGACCTTAGGCGCTAGATACATGAGGAAGCTTAAGCCACGAATTGTGAGACTTGTTTTCTCATTCATACTGCTCTATGCGTCAATAAGGCTACTGTACTCTATAGTCGCGTAGGAGGGGGGAGACAGTGTATAAGTTACCATCAACTATATTGAGGTTTGGGGTGATTGCCGGCTTAATCCTTGCAGTATTTGGTGTTGTAATTAAGCAGGTACTACATACGAGTGCTGTCATAATGCTTGGTCTCCTAACCATAGTCCTAACACCTTTAGTATCGCTATTCGTCATAGGCGTGCTTCTGCTACTGAAGAAAGATATTTACGGCTTCATACTCTCTCAGCTAGCAATAGCCGTCATACTAGCCTCCATAATAACGTCACTCTACAGGTAAGCAATACTTAGTGACTCACTTACAACATTATGGCGGGCTTAACATATTTCTTAACTCACTTCCTAGTTCTTCTAGTGTCTTAACTGCCTTAGTGAGTGAATTGGCTATCATTTCATCTCTTAAGTACTCATTTGCCTCTGCTAGGGCTATTATGGGCTTTCCTAAAGCGTATGCGAATCCTAACTCGAATGCTAGATCTCTCCCGTAATTTACTAGTATAGCTACAATTACATCAGCTCTTCTCAATGCCTTAATATTCGATGTAAATACTTCTGCTGAAGTATCAGTAACTGGTGCATCTCTTTGAGGTAAGTAAACTCTATATCCCGCACGCTCAAGAACTTCAGCTACTTCTCGATTTAACTCTGTATTTCTTAAGGAAGACGATATGTATACTAATGGACTATTCATGAGTTCCTCCCTCAGCATGTACTATAAGTTATTTTCTGACTAGAGGATTTCCACCTACTTTAGCTTACCCAAAATTACGTCAGTATTAACACCATGTATTCTTACTTTCTTAATTCTGTCCTTAAGACCTTGAACTATTACTACATTACTCTTAGGGACCTTGAGGAGTCTTGACAAGTACTTAATTAGTGACTCATTAGCTCTGCCACTAATAGGTGGTTCAGTAGTATGAAAAACCAAGTCGTCACCTTCCAGAATAAGTTTAGTAAACTTAGATCTCGGCTTAACATAAATAATTAAGTCAACATAGCCCTTACCTGATATAACCTTATCATCTAAGCCCATACACAACACCTCGACAGCCACACGTACCTTCTACTTAAGATTACCTTTAATGTAGCACTAATATTAGTATATCCATATATCTGAAGCGGTTACCCACAGAAAGTGCTACTTAATGTATTCTGATATTTCCTTAACTTCACTGAGCACCTTCTTAAGTGCACTGAGGTAGTACTTTCTTGAGTACCCGCGGAAGCCGAGGTCTATAGGGTAGGGTGTTGCAGCCATTACGTACTCTACATAACCTCCTTTAATCCCAGCTGCCCGTGCTGCAATGACGTGCGGCTGCCTCGATACGTACTTCACCTTTCTTAACCTCCTCTTAATTACTAGGTCCTCAGGATCTACGCTGCCGGCCAGCACCCTCTCTATCCAGCCCTCAACTACCTTGAGTGCTTTACTTACTGCCTCAGTGAACTCCTCCCTGTTCCTAGCTCTAGCCAGTACCTCTATTGCTTCCCGCTGTGCCTTCCTGACTACCGGTGGGTAGGCCTCACTAACCGCCTTAATTCCCTTAACCTTAATGCCTCCTCCCCTCAGCCTCCCGAAGTACTTTGTTGGTGCTCCAGCACCCCTACTTGTCGGCGGGAAGACTACCCAGTCATAGAGTGCTTCCACCTTAACGCTAATACCTACTTCCTCAGCTATGGCCTCAGCCAACCTTACGTAGTCCTCTTCTTCAGCCCCCTCCTTACCCACGAATATTGAGTCAACTATAGCATGAAGTACCTTAAAGCCCTCGCGCTCAGCTACAGCTACCGCCTTCTTGAGGACGTACCTAG
>CAYZJX010000188.1:0-2101 GCA_964479035.1 uncultured Desulfurococcaceae archaeon | reverse complement strand
GTATTAGCTAGCAATTCAGCATCACCAGCATTAGTAAACTCTACTGGAACATCGCCAGCACCTAACTTAGTGAGTCTCTCCCTACACACCTCAGTAAGCTTATCAAAAACAACTAACTCAGCACCTCTGAAGTCTTCAGTCAGGAACTTAGCAATTACTGAACCAACAGAACCACAGCCAAGTAGAGCAAACCTCAAGATAACACCTAACTAATGACTTAGCAGAAGAACTAAATTAACCTAACTCTTAAGAAGACTGCTGAGTAAGTAGCTTAATTGCCTTACTAACTGCCTCAATTAAATTACCAGCACGGTCATCAGGCTCGTAAGATGTTTCCCACGATGATGGTGGAGATCTAGCAATAAGCACAACTTTCATACCAGCCCTCTTACCTCCCTCAACATCCCTCCACGAATCACCTATAACTACACATTCACTAGGTGTGATACCTAATCGGTTACACGCCTCAAGAAACAGCCTTGGGTTAGGCTTCCTAATACCTAACTCACCACTAGTAACTACAACACTGAAGTACTTGAGTAACTCAGCAGATTCTAAAATAGCTAGGGCAACATCTTTATTAGCATCACTCACAACACCTAGCAAATCAGTAAATTTCCTAGCTACCTCAATAGCCTCAGCAACATCATCATATAGTACTGCGTACTGAGCATGAAATCTAGCGTGCAACTCCATGATACTCTTAAGTTCAACACGAACCTCAAAATTCTTAAGTTTAGATAACTTGAGTAGGGCCTCCCAAACAGCCTCGGAGCTATCAAGACCCCCAGACTCGATAAGCTCATGATATAGATTCAAGTGTTCCTCAGCAGTAAATACACCTCCATGAACATCAGCTAGGTACTTAGACAAAGCCTTATGCGCGAGCTCGTCAGAAGACCCATCAATTAATGTACCAAATAAGTCGAAAATAATAGCTGACAACTTAATCCACCTAACAAGGTAATTGTGTAATTAATTGCTAGTTTAGGAAAAATAGTGGGGTTCAGTCAGCGTACTTAATTAGTTGATTTCTCCTCCTGTAGGGACTTAAGGTACTGCGCATAGCTAGCTAGAGCTCTTATTACCTTCGCAGCTTTCTGAATTGATAAGTATACTGGCACACCATTCTCCTCAAAGACCTTTACGTTACTGAAGTCCTTACCGAACACATTAGCTGCTACGAGAGGCTTCTTATACTTCCTTACGAGCTCGGCTATTTCCTTAGCTACAGCGTCCTCCCTAGGTATGATGAAGGGTAGATTAGATATTCTGCCGAAGTTCCCGTAACCTATCAGCATTATGATGTCGAAGCTGTCATCCTTCATGAGGAGCTCTACTGCGGTCTTATAGGGTTCGGGCTCTACAGTAGCTACTAGATCTACTGGGTTCCTTCTGTTCCAGAATGGAGGCAGTATCTTATCGAGCTCCTTAATTATGTGGTCAGGTAAGGGAGGCAGCTTAAGCCCTAAGCTCTCGAGGGCATCTGAGGACTCAACACTCCATCCACCACCAGAAGATATAACACCTACTCTATCACCCTTAGGTAGGGGCAGGTTAGCAAATGCTAGAGCTATGTTAAACATGTCGTCGAATTCATAGACTCTAATGACGCCGTACTTCCTGAATATGACGTCATAAATTTCATCCCTACCTGTCATAGCTGCAGTGTGCGACCTAGCTGCCCTAGCACCACTTGAGGTGTATCCGAGCTTCATGACGACGAGCGGCTTCTTGGAAGTGTAGTACTCTAGAGCCCTCATGAACTTCCTCCCATCCCTAACACCCTCAATATACATTATAGTTACCTTAGTTGTCTCATCATCAGCTAGGTACATTAGGTAGTCACTGAGTTCCAAGTCAGCCTGATTACCTACTGAGATGGCAGCACTAAAGCCAATACCCCTCATAGCTGCCCAGTACATCATGGTGCCAGCGAAGGCACCTGACTGAGAAATAAATGCTATGTGTCCTGGCTTAGGTGATATCGCTGTAAAAGCAGCATTAAGCTTCGTCTTAGCTACGAATACACCCATGCAGTTAGGTCCAACAAACCTAATGCCTCCCTTCCTTGCGATCTTAACGACCTCCTTTTCGAGCT
>CAYZJX010000187.1:0-2134 GCA_964479035.1 uncultured Desulfurococcaceae archaeon | reverse complement strand
TAGATGTAGGTGGTGTCTTAGCTCACTACTCAAGGCTTGTTGAGGGTGAGGGTGTTGACGTTGGTGATATAGTTTTGTGCGAGCTTAACTGGAGGCTCAGGTACACGGTCATGAAGCTCCACACAGCAGGCCACATACTCGACTACGCAGTGCAGGTGGTCTATGGGAGGGTGGTGGATACCTTAGGTGCCTTCCACGGACCGCCAGACCCTTACGTAGAGTACTTTGCTGAGCCACCAACGCAGGAAATGCTTAAGAAAATTGAGGAGGTAGCAAATAGGGTTGTGCGGGAGGGTAGGCCCGTAAGGTACGTGACCGTACCTAAGGAGGAGCTACCTAAGGTAACTTTCAACGCGCCAAACCTAGCCAGAATACCTGAAGCTGAGGCATATAGGGTAGTAATTATAGAAGGAATTAACGGAATACCGTGTACGGGGACGCACGTAAGGAACACGAATGAAATAGAGGAAATATTAATTACTAGGGTAGTTAAGAAGGAGAAGTACTTCAGACTTCACTACAATATTAAAGGTACTTAGTGCGGGCAGAACCAAGAAGAACTTCTACGAGAAAGTTTTAAACTAATACCCTCTAAGATATGGGTAAGTCTGAGTTGAGGAGGTGTGGAGCACCAATGAATTCGGGAAGAAGTGAGAAGTACTTTACTCAGTTACCCAAGTACTTTTTTGTTACTGGAGGTAAGGCCTTAAGCCCTGTCTCTGCTTTAAATGCTTTTGATGAAGCACTCATGAATGCAGGTATAGCTCAGTGCAACTTAGTTCCAGTATCATCAATACTTCCTGCCGATGCCGTAGAGGTTGACTACATCCCCATAACACCAGGCGCTATCGTCTTCACTATTATGGCTAGAGCGGATGGAGGCCCGGGGGACACGGTCAGTGCTGGGGTGGCGTGGGCCTTCGGCAAGGGCGAGGATGGCGTGAGGTACGGGTTCGTCGTGGAGACTTACGGCAATATCCCCGGAGCCGAGATTAGGGAAGACCTTGAGAAAAAGATCCTAAGGATGGCCGCAGTCAGGAAGATGAAGGTAAGCAACATCCGCTTCAGGATAGAGTCCATTGACAAGGTGCCTGAAGGAATGTACGGGTCCGTGGTAGCGGCACTGATCTTCGTCCCAGTAGTAGATCATGGCAAAGTGCGTATGAAATAATTATGTATGGAGCCTACGGAGCAGCTCCTGAATAACACACCTCAAAAACCGTATGTTTACCGTGTCCTGCACTCAGCTCTGACTGCCTTCCCTAACCACACTCCGCTGACTAGAGTGTTATAGTGAATTAAGAAATGCATATAAATTATGTTAAATACGACGTAACTGCTGGGCACTGTACAATAGTATGAGTATATTAGTTTAAAACTGGGAGAAGCTTAAGAGAATTAAACTATTGAACAAGGTAATGAAAACGTTTAGGTGAAGCTAAGTCATTAAGTAATAACTAATAAACTAGGATTAAGTATTGGGAGTCAAGTAGGGTTCGGGCGAATTGAAGCGCAAACTAATCATTGAAGATTTTTAAAGAAGTCTAAACCTGTAAAGATTAAGGTTAAGGAATTTTATGAGTTTAGAGAGGAGTTATCAAGAGAAAATGTCATTAAATGTGTAGTGACTCATTCCGTGATAGTGCTTATTTTGATGAGACGCATGGGTCGTCAACAATGTAGAAATCTAAGCTTCATAGGCAGATCTTCAATTGCTCTAACTCTATGTGAGTAGTTACATAAGATTTTGTATATTAACGCAGCACTTTATTCATAACCCGTGACACGCAATGAAGTTCCTTACCGTGAAACCCCTTATTAGTACTTAATGCCTTAGCTAACTTACGGACCGTTAGTTAATTTCTTTACGTCACTAATACCCTTATTTCTGTTTATTACCTCAATTCCTTCTATGAGTTGGCGGGACCTTACTAGGACAGCACAGGTGCTGTCCTCCTCATGAGCTACTACATTAAATAATCATTTACCTGAACCACAAATATTTATCACTCTACCGACGTCGCCAGCCATGACCTTAGATAAGGTATGCACTACTAATTCCTTCCTTGATAGCTACTTCATGCACATGCTTATCTCCCGTATATAGGGTTTGAGCTCTTACATGCTTTGCTGT
>CAYZJX010000186.1:0-2172 GCA_964479035.1 uncultured Desulfurococcaceae archaeon | reverse complement strand
GCAGCATTATCAAAGTACACTAGCTCCTTGCCATTTACTTTTCTGCTAAGAATTGGAAAGTCCTTTCGTAGCTCGTAAGGATTAAGCACTTCCACCACCCAAATATTCAGATTGTAAGACATTCATTAATATTCTCCAACAATTTGTAAATTACTGAACTATCTATATAAACGTTTCCTCAGGAATAAGCATTGGTTAGGGGTGTTGGGATGGTTGAGGAGGTGAGTATTACACACATAGCAAATACATTAAAATCGCTCTCTAGAACAGGCTGGATGCTTAGGGGGGTCCCCTGCGCCCTAGCCGAGACTATGGCTGAACACAGCTATTTAACATCACTCATAGCACTTGACTTATCAAGCAGGCTCAAGATCAGAGGCTTTAATATTGATCCACTAAAAACTACCTCACTAGCACTTATACATGATGTAGCTGAAGCTTTTATAGGTGACATAGCGAAGACTTTTGATAAATTAACTGGGGAAGTAAAAGCTGAAGTTGAGCTGAAAGTAGCTGAGGAGAATATTAAGAATAAATTCTTGCTCGATCTATACAAGGATTTCTCTGAAGGTAAAACTATTGAAGCTAAGATCGCTAGACTCTGTGACTACTTAGCAACATATATTCAAGCTGTACGTTACGAGAAGATAGGGTTTGATATCAGTGACATCAAGCTGAATATGTACAAGAAAATACTTGAGCTTGCGGAGGACCTAGGTATGAAAGAACTCGTGATGAACTACATAAAACATGGGCAGTAAAAATTAAATACTCCTAATACTCGCGAACCTCCTATTTAGTAAAGTCTGCTATTGAGAGTAGCCCATTATTTATACACTTATATCATGTTTTATTATGTATTCAAATAATGCGGTTAACGTAGGTTTATAGTGGGGTGCGCAACAACATGGAGCTCAAGGGTCGTGTCGCAATTGTAACTGGTGGTGCTGCTGGTATTGGTAGGGAAATTACACTAACTTTAGCAGAACTCGGTGCATATGTTGCTGTATTTGATATTAAGGATGAAGAATTTGAGGGTCTCCTTAAGGAAATCGAAGCCAGGGGTTCTCATGGACTAACTATCAAAGGCGATGCAACCAAGAAAGATGATGTTGTGAGAGCTATTAATGATGTTCTCTCAACCTTCGGTAAAATAGATGTACTTGTTAACAATGTAGGGGCCTATCCAAGGAAGGCATTTATTGAGATGACGGAAGAGGACTGGGACTTCGTTATGAATATAAATGTAAGAAGTGCCTTTTACTTCAGTAAAGCAGTAGTTCCTCACATGATTAAGCGGAGGTACGGTAGAATAGTTAATATCTCCTCTATTACTGGCATAATTCACGGCATACCAAATTTAGTTCACTATGCGACAGCTAAAGCAGCATTAGTTGGTTTCACAAAGGGATTAGCTGCTGAATTAGCTCCCTACGGAATAACTGTGAACGCTGTGGCTCCAGGACCCATAAAGACTCCAGGAGTCCAGCGCTTATGGCCTAAAGAAGAAATCAAGATGCAGGAAGTAGTGAATCCTGTAAAGCGCTTTGGAACCCCGAAAGATGTAGCAAATGTAGTTGCCTTCCTGGCGAGCGATAGAGCAAGCTTCGTGACAGGGGAAGTAATAGTTGTTGATGGAGGCTTAACGCTAGTAAATCCGAGGTTAGGGGCTAAAGAGGTTTTAAAGAGCTTCAAGCAGTAAAATAAACATTATTTTTAATTATTACTGTGCTAAAATCAAGCATATCACACCATTATATCCTACTAATTAATTTAGCTCAGCTATCTGGGCAGCTGCATAAAATCATAATTAATCTTAACCAATCAATTTATGTCTACTTTCATGGCGGACTTAATTTTAGTAACTTCTAATAATTTTTCATGGGTGGTGACCGTACACCTAGCTAAAGTAATTGAGAAAAACATAATTAGGTTACTTAAGCAAGTAACTACTTCTATTGCTGATGATGTAGCGGAGTCCTTAGTAGCTGTCAGGAGGAAATCTGAGGGTTTGGGTGCTGAATTAATGGATGCTATTCTTGAGAATATTAGATTAGCTAAGGAAACAGGGAGAGCTGTCTGTCAGGATACTGGCTTACTAATGATTAAGTTAGTTATTGGAAGCGACTTCCCTCTAAGAGTTAATGAAATACTTAAGGCTGTAGTAAGGGG
>CAYZJX010000185.1:0-2188 GCA_964479035.1 uncultured Desulfurococcaceae archaeon | reverse complement strand
AGACATAACACACATAATCAGCCCAAACGACGGGTTAACATACAATGTAACAAGCAATAAAGAAGTGAGAATATATAGAAGACCAATAACGATAATAGAGCAAAGCGGACAGGAACTAATAGAATACCAAGTAAGAATAGAACTAAATTCTTCGTATGCGGAAGTTTTTGAACACTCAAACCCTGACGGGTCAGACATAAGATTCACACTTAGTGATGGGATAACAAAAATCTCATACTGGATACAAGAATGGAATAAGACAGAAGAAAAAGCAATAATATGGGTAAAAGTTCCGGAAATACCTGCAAATAGAGAAACAATGATATATATGTACTATGGGAACTCTTCAGCAACTAGTGAAAGCAACGGTGATGCTGTTTTTAAATTCTTCGATGATTTCGAAGGAGAATCACTCAATGAATCTAAGTGGGAAATAGTGGCAGATGAACAAGCAATTGCTGTTCGGAATTCAACATGCATTATACAGGGGGGAAATGAAAATGGAATTATTAGAACAAACCAGGAATTCACACTTCCTTTCATAGTACATTATAGGCTTAAACCTTTACCAAACTATCTACCATCATATGATGATTGGGAATATGGTGATTGGGATGCGGGAATCGCTATAAGTAAAAATAAGAAAAACCCTCAAAGAGCCCCTGGATTCCTTGACGATGTACCTTTCCTAGAAAAAAATGATAATATAACAGAGTTAACCATATTAACATTATGGAATGATATTATTGCTTCAAACGGTACGAGAATAAACTATGATTACCATGAGTATGAGGTTATAGTTTCAACAGATAGTGCCATTTTTAAGGACATAACAGATGGTAGAACAGTATCAGCCAGCTTAAACATTAATAATGGATACATTTGGTTAATAAACGATGGAGATGGACCTCCTCCTCCACCTCCGAATCCTCCGCCGGGAGAACTTCCTCCAAGCAATTCCTCTTATGATTGGATTTTTGTTAGAAAGTATTCTTCTAAAGAACCTATTGTTAAAATAGGTTCTAGAGAGAATGTTTATCAATATGTTTCTCAAGTTAATGTAAGGTTTGCAAATGTGACTAATAACGTAAGGTTAGATTTTACCGTTAGGTTAAGGTTTAATGTGTCGAATGTGAAAGTAGAATTCTATTTGTGGAATGGTTCCAGTTGGGAACTTTTAAATGAAACCGTTATAGGTACGACATATAGTGATATTGCATTCAGTACTTTGAATATTGAAAAATATGTTACTAATGGTGTTGTGAATTTAAGCATTAATGCATCTAATAATGCTCCATTTAAGGAATTTATTGACTATGTGAGACTTGTAGCTTATGCTCCCATCAAGAAAGTTATTTATATTGGTGCTGGAGGATCTAATGAAATTTACAAGTATATATTGGATGCTGAAGAGTTTGATTCTGAAGCTATTATAGCAGAGTATGGCGGCGATCCTATAGTTTTCAGTAATAACGCTTCTATAAGTTATGATTCTCATAGAAATGTTCTATGGGTTATTAATAATACTGACCTCTTCTACTATAGTATTGCTTCTCAGCAATGGAATTATTATGATAGCTTACCAATATCTGTTGGTGAAGGTTGTTCACTAATCTATTTTAATGATGCACTTTACGTTTTCGTTGGCGGAGGAATAAATTATCTTTACGTTTATAACTTATCTGCGTGGGGAACTCAACCAACATTATATACTTTAGAGTTTAACATTGGTGCTTATAGCGTTGCTGAGGTGGATGGATCATATATTTATGTTTTAGCTGGTGGCGGATCTATAGGATTCTATAGAATTGATCCTTTAACTTTAGCTAAGGTAAAGTTGAATGATGCTCCTACAGCTTATGCTGTTGGTTTAGCTTATGATAAAGACGGAAATAGGCTTTGGCTTATTGGTAAGGGTGGTGGACTATACTATTATGATATAGTAAATGATGTTTGGAGACCTTATCAGCAACAGATACCTTATATGCCACAGTCACAAGGCAATAGGCTAGAGTACTATGATGGCAAACTATACCATGTTAGAGATGATTATACTAGGGAGTTATGGGTAATTGATGTTAGCAAATGAAATCATTTATGTAATCTAAAATATTTACGCCATGCCTATGTATTTTAAAGGAGTTTATGGTTTAATCATAGATATAGATGTGTAGAAGTGTAAGAGAAC
>CAYZJX010000184.1:0-2260 GCA_964479035.1 uncultured Desulfurococcaceae archaeon | reverse complement strand
GGACTAATAGTCTACACTACAGGCAAGTACAAGCTCGACTTAAAGAGTTATGAGAAACTCAATAACACACCACCGAGTGAGAAGTCAGTAAAGGTATCTCTGAGATACGTAGGCGGCTTAGGCGGTATAAGAGTTAGCTGCCACTTCTTCAATACTAAGGAAGAAGTAGATAAGTTAATTGAAATTCAAAAGAAGGTCCTGCAGGAAGAAGGGGCTGGTACTTAAAATAAAAAAAGTGTTAATTAAGTTAGGTTTTCTCTCCCAACGCTCTAGGCTTACTTCCGTATCCACTGCGCGGTTACCGGTATTTGACATAGTGCGCCGGCAAGCCCTACAGCAGCGCATGTAGTGAGGGCCTCTCTCCAGCCCAGCAGCCCTATTATAGCGCCTAAGACCAGGCCTTCGATTGTCCCGAATGCTTTTCCTACAGCATTTAAGCTGCCGTAGGCTGTCCCGACCCTACCTGTCTTCCCGTACTTATCCATAATAACTATGAAGAATACTGTGTCTATTCCTTCAATACCTGCTCCACAAGCAAGTATTAGTAGTACCGTAGCTAATGTAGGTAAGTTAGGGACGTAAGTCAGGATCAGTAGTGAGAGTGCTGCACCAACTAGCCCTGTGCCTAGGATGTAGCGCCTGATGCCGAACCCTAACTTATCAGCTAAGTACCCGAGCGGAACAGCACATATAGCTCCTGCAACAGGGAAGAACGCTGTTAGTGATGCTGCAGTTACAGGGTCGTATCCCAAAACCTCGACAAGGTATATTGGTATCCAAGCATAGATGCTGAAGCATATGAACTGAGCTGCCCCATAACTTAGTGCGTGAGATAGAAATACCTTATCACTCCATATGAGCTTGTAGGACTCCGTAATAAGCTCCCTAAAGCCCCTACTTACTGGGTGCTTCACCCACGGAGCCTCAAGTCCGACATCACTAGGTGATTCCTTAAGTAGAAGTAAGGTGAGTACACCTACAGGAATTAGTATGAGTCCTGGTATAATGAAGCACATTCTCCACCCGTAAGCTACAGCAACCAGCGACAGGAGAGGGAGGCACGCAGATGCGGCAATCAGCCTGCTGCTATTAGTTATTGCTGCTGGCAGCCCCCTCCTACCTTCCGGGAACCAGTTGGAGTAGAGCCTACTGTATGAGGGCGCACCAGTTGCTTGAGCATACCCGTTAATGCCCCAGGCAGCTGTCATAATGGTGTAAGACCTGCCTGAACCAACTACTAAGTTTGCTAAACCCGACAGAATACCTCCTAAACCCCAGACCCTCCTAGGACCGAAGCGATCTACTAAAATCCCATTAACCAACTGCCCTACAGCATACCCAGCAGTCAGTAAGGACGTGAATACCCCCCACATTACCGGGGTCCACAGGAGCTCACTCTTTATGAACGGTCCGGCAGCACTGTAGTCATACCTACCAAAGTAAAAGAGAAAGTACGTAATACTCGCTGCCGCAACAATCAGAGCCCTGTAAGCACGCAGTGTCAGCCTTCTCATGCCTCAACTACCTTAGCAGTACGTACTACACATATAGTACTGCCGTAAATTTAAAATAATGTCTTAACCCTCACCAAATCTCAAAGAGAATACGTGTTTTATGAGAAAACCCCCTAACTTACTCTCATAATTATGCTGATTTTAGCAGTGAAATCAGTAGTTTAGCTTTTATTTTATTTTTACTAAATATTAGTATGTCTGAGCAGTAATGTATGACATTAGCTTCCTAACTGAGTATTGGCCTAAGATATATGAATCACTAAACTTAATCTGGGGTATTGCGCATGAACTCGCAGATAAACTTCATGAAGTATATGGCAGAGTGCAGTTCTCAACTGCTAAAGGGAACTATATTAAAATTGGAAGTAAATGGTACTTACAAAAGTATCCAATCCCAATAATAAAAATACCGATTGGAGAGGTGGGTGTAAATTTAAATGGAGTTTCATTTATAACCTGCATCCACTTAAAATCTTTAACTGAGGATTTCCTTAGTGAATTGATTAGAGATTAGATTAAAGGAACTGAACTTAGAAATTTATGATGGAGGAGACTTACACGCTTTCCCTATCCCCTAACTCTAGTCCAGACTGGTACCTAATACATAATACATAAACTTTCTCCAGTCCAGACTCCAGATAGGGCTAACGCTTTAATATAGAAGCATAGTTCATATAGCTAGGATTTAGTGAGGTGTGAAGCTATAGAGAAAGGTGGAAGAGATTTACTGATAGCTATTGATCGTA
>CAYZJX010000183.1:0-2261 GCA_964479035.1 uncultured Desulfurococcaceae archaeon | reverse complement strand
GTCTACATTAGCAATAATTCTTTATTCTTACTTAAGCATTGAAGAACTTGGTGCTCGTCTAGTGGCAGTATACATTAACGATAATATAGCATGTTCACCAATGATTACTAATGCCCAAGTACATAGGATAGCTGAAGAATTTGATTTAGTAGTATCACTAGCTGAAGCACATGAGCTCAAGTACAGCCCTAAGAAGTTTAGTGAATTAGGTGTAGAGTACGTTATTGAGCCAGTTAAGGAATTCTTAGCCCCTAATATACTGCGGTTCTTCAAGCTAGCTTACAGAATCTACAATAAAGTACTGAGTGGCGGGAAGGTGCTGATTCACTGCTCCGGCGGATATAGTAGGTCATGTTCCCTTGCGGCAGCATATATGATATTAAGTGATTTAAGTACTGATGATGCACTAAGAAAAATTGCTGATAAAACCTCAAAAACACTAGTAATATCTAGAGCACAGCTTAGAGCACTAAGACTTCTAGAAAAGCTAGTTTCCCTGCTCGGACCTGATGGCTTATCAAGTATTATACAATTTGCTGAGAGATTTAAGTATGGTTGGGGTGAACAGCACTCTTCATTAGTTACTGAGTACTCGCTTGAGTTAAGCAGCTACCTAAAAAAGCCTCTAGGTCTTGATACATTTACTGAGCAGATTATAGCTACGTCATCTATAGTTCATGACGTGGGCGTCATTTACGATCCTAAAGAACATCATATTAAGTCCTATGAGCTGGTAAGCAATTCACTAGAAATATACTCAGTCCTAGGTCATGAGACACGTGAGGCAGTTGCTTGGGCAGCTTACCACCATAGGAGAAAGACGTGGAACCCCTTAATTAATGATAGAGTACCAATATTGTGCAGGCATGTAGTGGCTAGGGCCTCGGCAGTATTACAGATAGCTGATGCCATTGCATCCGTTACTGATGCTAAAGTAAATGAAATTGAAGCATACATAGGTAATGAGGAAGAATTAACTCTTAATCTTTTATGGGGTAGTAGCATCAGTAATAAAACTGCAGATTATACTGAGCAAATAATTAAAGAAAAGTCGAAACTCCTAACTTACATCTTAGGCATTGATGGTAGCAGATTAAATATTGTACATGGTGAATTCGTGAACTCAGTAATTGTACCTCCTTAAGTAACTGCTTACACCTCGCTTTTAACTTAATAATTTCTAGTTAATTTTTCCTTACTGGGATAGTGCTTGAGAATATGTGTAGGTACTAGGAATCCGAGTAAGTTAAAAGGTATCATATCAGCACTTAAGCTATTCTTTAACGAAGTTAGCGCTATTTGTATACCTGTTGATTCGGGGGTTCCGCCCCAGCCAATTGGTATTGAACAAATATTTACTGGTGCTAGAAATAGAGCTTTAAGAGCACTAGAAAGTAATAGCGACTGCGACTTAGGTATTGGTGTTGAGGCAGGCATTTACCCCGTTAGCAGAACATATTACGATGTACAAGTAGCTGCTATAGCTGACAGAAAAGGCATAGTAACATACGGCCTATCACCATCATTCCCCATACCACCCAAATTTGCTAATGCACTAATATCTAGAAAAGTACGGGAATTAGAGGTAATTGTTGATCAGACCTTCGGCACGAATAATATAGGCGAAAAAGGCGGTCTAATAAAGCTATTAACTAAAGGTAAGGTATTAAGAGAAGATCTTACATTCTATGCTGTAATAATGGCTCTGGTGCCTCGATTAAACAAGAAACTATACGAGTTACCCCATAATTCCTTTAAATACCTATTCAGTAAGTAGGTGTAGGTGATTGGAAATGCCTATAGAACTCAAGAATAGAGAAAAATTCATTGAATTAAGTGCTAGAGCTTCAGAAGTCAGGGTAGTTAAGAAGGAGAAGCAGGGTATTGCTAAAGTTAAGTTAAGGACAAAAAGGTACTTATACACAATAAAAATCCCGATTGACGAGTTAAATGACTTCCTTAAACAGCTAAAATGCGATAAGATAATTGAAATAACAAAGAAAGGACCTCAAGAGCTGACACCATCTTAGTTTTTAGGTAATTACTCAGTTAAACCCCTGCCCTCATCACGAAGCGCACATTTATTTCAGTGATCGAGGGCTTCATCAACTGAGTTAATTACCGTGAAAGAACTCATAAGGTTTTTCCCTTATTATTTCTTGAAGAACCAATAATTCCCTTCTTTACCAAGAGGGCTAAAGCTTTCCTCACTACTCTCCTAATTTTACTCCTATTGAGTGGTGACCCAGTCATCCTCTTGG
>CAYZJX010000182.1:0-2272 GCA_964479035.1 uncultured Desulfurococcaceae archaeon | reverse complement strand
CAATAAGACAAGATCTAAATATATCGATTTCAGGTGGTGAAAAAATAGAAATTAAGGGTGTTAGTAAACTTGAATTAATACCTAAAGTTATTAAATATGAAGTACAGCGTCAGCTTAAGCTTATGGAAATCAAGAACGAGTTAAATAAGAGGGGTATAAAGGCAGAAGAAATAAAATGCAATATTGTAGATGTAACTGAAATTTTAAGAAAAAGTAGCAGTAAGCTAGTGCATAGAGAGTTAAAAAGAGGTTCTAAAGCATTTGCCATTGGTCTTAAGAAGTTTAAAGGAATACTTGGAATTGAAGTACAACCTAATAGACGCTTTGGAACCGAGCTCTCAGACTACGCTAAGGCCTGGGGCGGGGTTTCAGGTATAGTACACAGCGATGAGCTGCCTAAATATGGTATTACAGAGGATATAGTTAATAATATATACAAGTATTTAGGACTAAACCCTGAGAATGATGCATTTATAATAGTACTATCTGATAAGGAGAGAGCTGAGCGGGCATTATCCGCTGTGATAGAGAGGGTAAAGTATACACTAATAGGTATTCCCAAGGAAACCCGAGGCGCGAACCCTGATGGTACAACAAGGTATCTAAGGCCACAGCCAGGAGCCGCACGCATGTATCCTGAAACTGACGTACCACCGATTAGAGTTGATGAAGAAATGTTAAAAGAAGCGGAGCTATTGAAACCTAAAACACCTGAAGAACTTCTTGAAGAGCTAGTAAATCAGCATGGCCTGAGCAAGGAACTGGCTACACAGCTAATAAAAGATCCACTCTTACCTACATACTTAGATTTAGTTAAAGAACTAAGAAACTTAGTTAAGCCTCAACTCATAGCTGTGACGTTACTCATACACCTAAAAGGACTTAAGTCTGAAGGCTTAGATACAGATTCACTATCTGTGGACGATATTAAGAAGGTGCTACAGGCTGTGGGATCAGGTAAGGTCGCTAAGGAGGCAATACCTGAGGTGTTCTCAGCATATCTTAAAGGAAAAGTAAGGAGTTTAGAAGAGGCAGTCAATATGTTTACTCAAGTAAGTCTTGAAGAGCTAGAGTTACTGGTAAAGAAGGTAATAGAAGAAAATAAATCAGTAATAAGCGAGAGAGGTGCTAAAGCATTTGGGCTGGTAATGGGGAAGGTAATGTCTGTAGTTAGAGGAAGAATTGATGGGAAAATTGTTGCTAGCGTAGTTAAGAGAATTCTTCAAGAATTTCATAAAAAGCAATAAAGTATAGGCATTAGACTTTAATTTTATTTTAAATTTAAACTAAAAATATACTAATAATATAGTTAGTTTAGGAGAGTAGAGCCTGAGATGGTGCTGGACTACTACTTTGAAGTATCAACACACATGAAACCAACTGATGTAGTTGAATTACTGTCAAACCCAACAATCTTATTGCCGCTTTGGTCAATTTATGAAGAATTAACAGAAATTAAAGGTCTGGATGAATTTATCACTAAATTAAATATTGCTGGCACTTCATTTTTGGTAAAGTTTAAATTAAAGAAGACTATTAGAGAGAACAAAACTGTAATAACCTTAATTGGTACAGGTCCGGTAAGCATGAGAATTATCTTGAGAGTGGAACCAAGAGATGCTGGGTCGGCTATAAAATGTAGAGTTAGTATAAGAGCAGGGTTCTTTCGGGAGAGGACTATTTCAGGTTTCATAAATTCTTTTGTCGAAGACTTCAAGAATAAACTTACCTTCCAGTTGCCTTTACTGATTGAAGCTTTAGGTGTAGGTAAGGGTGGGCATGAAGTTGAAGGTAAGTCTGTTAAAGTTGAAGAAGGGAGAGTACAGCTTGCCTCTGAGAAACCACCGTATCCTCAGTTTGCAGATAAAGACATAGGGGCTAAACACAAAGAAGAGATAATTAAGGAACTTGTGTTTAGCGAGAATCCTGATATTCTGCAAGATGATATATTCTTAAGTTCAGTAGTACTCAAATCTATACTGATTAAGTTTAAGCAAGTAGATATTAAAGGTAATGAAATACTTAAAATATTGAGGGACATCATCCCGACCGAGCTCATGAAACATGGAGATGTATTTTACGTGAGTATAAATTGTACTTCGCTGCGCATAAAGATATATGTGGAGGGTTCAATAATTAAAGGCTTACGAATAGAGTTTGATAACGGGCGCATTCTAAATGGTACAGAGGCGTTAAGGTACTTAAGAACTCTTCACAGCTTAGGCTGTAGGGCCTACGTGTTCGGCGTTTCTAAATAGGTCGCTTACTGTAT
>CAYZJX010000181.1:0-2316 GCA_964479035.1 uncultured Desulfurococcaceae archaeon | reverse complement strand
AGGTACGCCGAAGAGATACATTAGCATCGGTATCCTCAGGAAACACCCGCCAACCCCTAGCCAGGTAGCTAGCAGACCTGGAATCAGCGCCGTCGCCAGCACGTAGAGCCATGTCAGAGGTGAGGTAAAGTCTATCACGTCGGCCACCAGAGAATTTGTGTGCAATAGCTTAAAAATGTAACTCAATCACACAACCTTACGTTAAGTAGTTAATCTATAAGTTAAGTTGAGGTTAAATTTTGAAACCGCTACCCCGGTATATAGCCCTCGCTACCTCAGCTAATCTCTCCGCGTGCCGCTTAGCATCCTCGAATGCGCGTGAATCCTTGAGCACGTCACCGTAGTTAAAGCCCCTCGCAGCAACGCCTCTATCGCACAGGATCATCTTGTGCTTGAGGCCCCAATTATGTATCGCTGTTAAAGCTGAGTCGAGCCCGTAGCCTCTGCCGACAACCACGCATCCTAGGATTTTATTCTTGAGCTTACCTCTCAGGCACCACGTCCTATCTATGAATATCTTAGTAAGTGATGTCACATTATCGAAGTAAACAGGTGTTGCAATGATTAATATATGTGCTTGAAGTACTTGAGGTATTATGTGGTTGGTCATTTCGTCATTTAAGCAGCAGGTACCTAATTCTAAGCACTTCCTACAGCTGTAGCAGGGCCTTATACTGTACTCCCTCAGCGCTATTTTAGTAGTCGCTATGCCGTACCGCCTTAATTCCTCCATTAAGTAGCTGAGCAGTATGTCAGTATTACTTTTCCTTCTAGGACTCCCTAATATGCACACCGCCTTGAGCTTCACTAAGTCCTCACCACACCCTCATAAAATACCTACTGAATCCGACCCCATCCCAGCACCCATAAAGTAAAGCTATAGCAAAACTTAATAACTGTGCAATAGCTCAGAAAATAGTGGTTAAGAAAATGCCTACACATAAAGAATGCATTAACTTCAGCAATGGCTACTGTAGGCTGTTTAACATACCCGTAAACCCTGACGGGCCTGCGTGCCCTAACTTTCAGCCGAGAAGTGCCTCAGTAGGTCGGGTAGCAGCTCCGGGAGGTTACAGCGGCTCGGTAGGTCAGCCACCCATGCTGCCGTACGCTCTACCCCTACGGCAGAGGAGGGCTAGGAGGAGGCTAAGGTATAGGAGAGGGAGGCGGCTAGCCGGTCCCTGGTGGGGGCCGTGAGGTTAGTGATAGCTATACCGACTAGAGGCCGCAACGGCCTGGACGACGTTGTTGACGAGGTATTTGCGAGGGCCCCGTACTTCACTATAGTAGAAGCTTCAGAGGAGGAATACAGAGTTAGGGAGGTCATTGAGAATGAATTCAAGAACTTGTGCCACGGCGTTGGACCTATTATTGTGAAGCTACTTAAGGACAGGGGAGTCAATGTAATAGCAACCCCAGAGATAGGGTGCGGTGTAGAAGAGCTCATTCGCGAGTTATGCATCAAGCACCACAAGGTCGAACCAGGTGCTAGAGTAAAGAGCGTGATAGAAAGCATAATTAGTGAGGCCTGAGCACCGCCAGCTAATCTAAGATGAGGCACTCAGTATATTCAGAAAAATATTTCAAGAAAGGGCTTTAGTTGCACAGACGCAGTAACTACTGTTGCTTTAAGAGAGTTTAGAATTAACTACCTCCTAACCTTTGATGCAAGGTCGTTTGCAGGGCTAGTAAGTAATATTGTAGGTCCAAATTACTGGGAGAGCTTAATAGAGGAAGAACATGACAGAATACTTGAGTTGGTGAAGCCACACCGCCATCATAAGTAGCATCTTCTCAATTACCTGTAATTACCTATTAAGGGAAGTGAGTAATTAATCTTTGGGAGAATACTTTGTCTTTCGAGGAAGCTGAGGTTCTGAAGGAGAGGGCTGAGTCATTCTTAAGGAACGCGGAGAGGCTTATATCGGAGGGCGTTTATGACTTAGCAGCATTTAACCTAGAGCAGTACTGCCAGCTGATACTGAAGTATAAGCTACTAGTAAAGACTGGGACCTACCCTAGGACTCACTCTATCATCAGGCTTCTCAGGGAGCTCTCTAAGGTAGCTGAGGATGTAGGGGCGCTCCTAAAGAGTAGGGAGGCTATCATTTACTTAACTAAGGTTGAAGACGCATACATAGGTGCGAGGTATCTTCCGAGGAGGTATGAGGAGATTGAGGTTAAGGAGATGCTGAGATTCATTAAGGAGGTGTTTAAGCCTGCCATCGACAGGATTTGATATATACGTGGAGTCAGGTAGAAAGGCACTCGAGTACATGAGGAACTACATCGGTATTGCTAAGAAAGTTAAGGATT
>CAYZJX010000180.1:0-2401 GCA_964479035.1 uncultured Desulfurococcaceae archaeon | reverse complement strand
GGCGAATTCCTTGTGTCGGAGCTACTTAATGGCAGGAACCTGAGCTGGATAGGTCTCTACAAAAATGGAGAATTAATTACTAGTGGTGGTTACCTAAGGATAAGGTACTTCATGAGTCACGTATCTCCAACAGGGGTGACAGGCAACATAAATATTGGTGTAACAATACATGATGACGCAGTAAACAATGTTGCTGAAGGAGCTGTGAAGGCACTAGATAGTAAACCCAACGGAGTCTATACTGTTGACTTAAAGGCAAAGAAAGCCAATGGAGCTGAAGAAATTAAGGTTACGGAAATAAATGCTGGTAGATTACACATGTCATTCTATGTTTATACTGAAGCAGGTCTTAACTTACCTTACTACTATGTTAAGTTAGCATTAGGAGAGGAATTAAATCCGCAGCCTAAGAAGAGGAATGCTGTAAGAGCTAATGTTACAACTATAAGAAGCACTGATAATGAGCCCGTGATAATTCATGCTAGCGAGTTAAGCAAGTACATAAACTCAATGTAATGTTGAGGTGTGCGGCCTGAAGATAATACTGACTGGACACACAGGCTTCATAGGTAGGGAATTAGCTAGCAAACTCAGCAAGAAGTACTATGTCTTAGGTATATCTAGGAGTAAGCCCATAGATGAGACTATTGACTACCTGGAATTAGATCTTAGTGACGGAGTAGATCAGGATGTAGTTAGTGAAATTAAGTCACGCATGGGACAGCCAGACGTAATCATACACTTAGCTGCTTATGTACCGCGGACTAGAACCTGTAGGAAGGATGATTACGTGACTAGCATGAGGTCTAATGTACTAGGTACATTAAACATGCTCGCAATAGCTAAGAAACTGCACCCAAAGAAAGTGATTTTAGCTTCAACAATGGCGGTGTATGGAAGAGTAAAGGAACCCGCAACAGAGGAAGAGCACGCTCTACCTCTTACTTTCTACGGTAAGTCGAAATTACTTGCTGAAGTACTGTGCGAGAATTTTGCTATAACGTATAATATTAAGTGTATATCACTTAGATTTGCCTCAGTTTACGGTCCTGGAATGTGTTGTGAGCTTGTCTTCGCACTTTTCCTTAATAGAGCGCTAAGGAGTGAACCTATAGTAGTGCATAAGCACATGACGGGTTTTGAGAGGCTTGATCTAGTATATGTTAAGGATGCTGTATCAGCTATAATTAGGAGCATTGAATACAGTCAAGATGAGGTATTTGAAGTATTTAATGTAGGGGCACTAGAGCATATAACGACACTTGACTTAGCTACTAAGATAGTTAAGGCTACAGGTTCCAGGAGCCCAATAGTTGTAGTAGAAACCAAGGAGGTTAGGTCGGGACCTACTCTAGCTATAAGTAAAGCAGCCAGCAAGATAGGGTGGATACCTACATACACTATTGACGCGGCTTTACAAGAGATCTTGCCTAGGTGGTATTGTGAAGATATTACATGTAAATGACGTAGCTAATGTTGGGTATACATTAGTTAAGGAATTAGTTAAGTTAGGGGTAGATGCTAAGCTACTTGCACTAATGAAGAATGATTCAGCTGTGCTTCGTTCAAAAATGAGTAATGAGGACTTCATCTTAAAGGTACGAGGAGTACGTAGGATCCGATACTTTACGTCGATACTTAGATTACTTAGAAGGGGTAGCTGGGATCTAATACACGTGCACTATCTACGTACTTACGCCTACATGACTAGCTTCTTGAGGAAGTCATTTGTGATTCACGTGCATGGAAGTGACATTAGGTTTGCTTATAGCAGTAGCTTCTATGAGGGAGTAGTGCATAGGATAATGAAGTTGTTTGCCTTGAAGAAGGCATCCAGGGTTCTTGCCTCAACACCTAATCTAGTACCCCTAATCAACTCCTTTTCTCCAGCTACTAATGCATTATATCTACCTAATCCGGTCGACACAAAGTACTTTGAGCCAGCAAACGCTCAAAAACTATCAATGAGCTTCACTCACCTGCATGATGGCGTAGACTTACTGATTACAGCTCCTACGGCAGTGGACTTCAGTACAAAGGGAAGTGGTATTTTACTTAAGGCATTATCTAAAATCAAGAAACCACCTGATTATAGGCTGGTAATTATCAAGCATGGACAGGACTTTAGGAAGCTGCTAGAGCTAGTAGTTAAGCTGGGATTAAGGAGCAAGGTCAAGATTATTGACCCAGTACCTAATGAACTAATGCCAGGACTATACGGTATCTCCGACATAGTAGTCGCAGCTATTAGTAAGCAGGAAGTCTTAGGCATGACCGCGCTAGAGTCCATGGCGTGCGGCACACCGACACTAAATACTTGGTCCAGGAAGTACTATGGAGATGCAGGTTTTCCATTATTACCTTTCGGGACGGAAGCTCTGAAGAACCTCATAGAACACCT
>CAYZJX010000179.1:0-2403 GCA_964479035.1 uncultured Desulfurococcaceae archaeon | reverse complement strand
GAAGGAAATAGAGGTAAGGTATGAGGATCTCACCGTTGATGAGCGGTGGTCTCACGGAGGTCCCTGGATGAGTGTAGAAACATGCGCTATACACATTAACTACTTACTCACGCATGGATAGTACCCTCTAGTTGCGGAATTAAATGGTAGTGTAGTAGGTGAGCTTGAGCTGTATATAGGTGAGGAGCTGGGAATTCTAGGTAGAACCGCATTTATTGATGTCCTCGAGGTCCACAATAACTTTAGGAGGATAGGTGTCGGTAGGGTACTTATTAGCAGAGCCAGAGAAATTGCTGAAGAACATGAATGCAATACACTCAGTGTTTGGCCTCTGAGGGAAGCCGTAGATTTTTACAGGAAGTGCGGCTTAGTACATACTGCCTACACCATCGTTAATTTAGAGGTAGAACTGGATAAGTTGCCTGGTGCAGGTCTTCTTCAAGCAGAAATCCAGGAATTTCCAGGGAAGTACAGTTTGCTTAAGGACACGGTATTTGTTTCCCCCAGAATTTTATCGTCATTTGCTGCATGGATTAAGAGCAGGTGGAAGTACGCTACCGAAGTAGAGAAAGTAGTTAGTATTGAAGGCTGCTTGCCGGGCAGGAGCGCATGCTTTATATTAGAGAGCGTATGGGGCGACAAAGCAAAGGGAGAGCTGCACTATGGGTGAAGGATACAGACACTATTCCCGAAGTTATCAATACTTTAATTCCCATAGCATCTAGCCTCAAATTCAGAAAACTGATCTTAATGGTAGATGAGATCCTATACAGGAGGTACTTGATGAGATATCCTCACAAAATTATTAGTAAGGAAGTTGTACTGGCCCAAAAACTGAAGTAGCCGCAGACTTGGACCTAATCCTTAGTACGTGCTGACACAGTAACTCCAGCAGGATCAGTAGCTACTGTAACGGACACATACTCCCGACTAAAGACCTTCTTTAAGTAGTGGGCCACCTCAGGAGCTGACGACAAAGTATTATGTGCAATGAGCACCGACCCTGGCAGTAAATTATGCTCTATTGCCTCTAGATACTCATGGTACTCTTCTTTCCAGCCATCTATGAACGCTAGAGCTATTCCCTTAATGCTCCGTCCATACTCACGCGCGTCGCCGCAGACTACCTCTACGTACTCACTTAGCCCTAACTCCTTCATGACATTACTTGCGAACTCTACTCTCTCGCAATTGACATCTATTGAGGTAACCCTAGCCTTTAACTCCTTAGCAGCGTGAGCGAGCCATAATGTTGAAAAGCCGCGGCCAGTGCCTACTTCAATGACGTTCCCGTTAACTCTAGCTAAGGTATACTTAGTGAGTACGTAGAGAGCGTATGCTGTGTTATAATGTACTGGGTTAGGACCATAGATGAATGAGTCCCTGTACACACTTATTGACCTTCTCTTGAACCCCCTATCAAATCCTCTCTTAATGAATACGGCCGCACCCTCCCCTATAGGGAACCATGACTTAACGTAGTCAGCACCTACAATATCTCTAATTAATGAAGGGTTTACGTGTATATAGCCCGCAGCATCAGAAATAATGACTATTGAATGCCCCCTCACTAGCTTAAGTTCACTAAGCAGCATCCCGCTCCGCAAGCACTTAATCCATCCAATCACTACATCTGCTTCACTAATATCGTGGACAACCTCAGCACGGCTGAGTTCAGGTACTTTGAGGAGCTCTAGCGTGAGCTCTTCACACCCGCTGAAACCCGCAATTCTAAGAGAACGCCCTCCAACTTCGGCAGGAATTCTCAGCACATTAAGGAGCTGAGTAATTACTGGTTTAGGCACTATATCAGCCACAGATAACTAAGTTACCTAAATAAATAATTTTATTAGTTCAGAAGCTGGAGTACTTTTCTCTGCATTCTTATTTGAAGGTACTATAGCTATAAAATCACTTGCAACTAAATTGCATGGCTGGTGCTGCCTTAATGCGGCCTGCAGATACTCTGCCTTATAGGAAAATTACTGATAGATTACTAAAGTGGTGGAGGAAGAACAAGCGTGAATTTCCGTGGCGGTGTACGAGTGACCCATACAGAGTTATTGTAGCTGCTGTTTTATTAAGAAGAACTAATGCGTACAAGGTCAATTTAATCTACACAGACTTCCTTAGGAAGTACCCAGATATAACTTCCTTAGCGAGGGCTGAAGTCTCGGAACTGGCAGATTTCCTCAAGCCTTTAGGGCTGTACAATATCCGCGCTAGGGAACTTAAGGAAATAGCAGCACAGATTCTCAGAAAGTACGGTGGGTACATTCCGGCGGATCCTAGTGAGCTAATGAAGATTAAGGGTGTGGGGAGGTACATAGCTAGTGCTGTTGCCTGCTTTGCTTATGGGAAGCCTGTGCCAGTCGTAGATGCTGTAGTAGCGAGGGTGATTAG
>CAYZJX010000178.1:0-2422 GCA_964479035.1 uncultured Desulfurococcaceae archaeon | reverse complement strand
CGGGCAATATAATAGCTCACATAAAGACCGTAACTACTCCTGTAATGACTACTGTCAGGTATAAGGTATTCAAGCCGCCTAAGAAGGACCCCTCAAGAAAGGGAAAGGTAATTATTAGAGAAGTTCCTGCTGAGGGCGCTGTCCATTACGCAGGGATTGAAATACTAGGTAAGGCTAGAGAGAAGGAGGTCAACATAGCTGATGCTGAGGTTATTGTAGCTGGGGGTAAGGGCCTTAAGAGGAAAGAGGACCTTAAGTTACTTGAGGAACTAGCTGAACTCTTGGGTGGCGTACTGGCTGTTAGCAGGCCCTTAGTTGATGCTGGGTGGGCATCCAAGGACAGGCAGGTTGGGTTCAGTGGTAATATAGTTAAGCCTAAGGTCTACATAGCCTGCGGTATATCAGGATCACCTCAGCATCTTGCCGGAATGAAGGACTCTAAGATAATTATAGCAGTGAATATAGACCCCTCAGCGCCCATAGCAAAGTACAGTGACCTCTTCGTCATAGGTGACTTATATGAGGTTGTGCCTAAACTTATAGAGGAGATAAGACGTATTAGAGGTAGTAAGTCATGGCGCTTAAGCCCGAGCTAATTAATGAATTAAAGAAAATAGTTGGCAATGAATGGGTAGTGACTGAGAGGGAGTTGATTGAGAGGTACCTCTACGATGAGACATCTGAAGAAGTGAGGCCTAAGGCAGCTGAGGAAGTAGTTGTTGTTAAGCCGAGGACTACTGAAGAAGTATCTGAAGTACTTAAGCTAGCTAATAGAGAAGGGATTCCAGTATACCCTAGGGGCGGAGGCACGGGGCTGGTTGGTGGTGCAGTTCCTACTAAACCAGGCATTGTAATGTCTTTAGAAAGAATGGATGACATATTCATAGATACTGAAAACTTAGTAGCTGAGGTAGGTGCGGGTGTAACTCTCCTGAAGCTTATTGAGGAAGCTGAAAGAGTAGGTCTGTTCTTCCCGCCTCATCCAGGTGATGAGGGTGCTTTTGTAGGTGGTATGATAGCTACGAACGCTGGTGGTGCTAGGGCTGTTAAAACCGGTGTCATGAGGAATTATGTTCTTGGAATTGAAGTAGTTCTACCTGCTGGCCAGATCCTTAGGCTGGGCGGTAAGGTAATTAAGAACAATATGGGCTATAACCTAATGCACTTAATAATTGGTAGCGAAGGTACTCTCGGAGTCATTACTAAGGCCTACATAAGGCTCTACCCTAAGTACGGTGCTAGCGCCACAATGGTCATACCCTTCAACAGCAGGTTAGATGCTATTAATACATCTTATGAAATAATGAGAAGTAGTGTAACACCGCTTCTCTTAGAATATGCTGAAAAGGATATTCTTGAGAAATCTGCTGACTACTTAGGTCTTAAGTGGCCTGCTGAGGAGGGCAGAGCGCACTTAATAGTAACTATAAGTGAAGCCCTAGAAGACTCAGTCTATGGTGAGTTAGAGGTAATTAACTCAATAGCTGAAAAGCATAATGCTCTGGAGCCTGTAGTAGCTACTAGGGATGACGAGCAGGCAGAAATACTTAAGATTAGAAGTGAGATCTATAGTGCCTTAAAGAAGGACATGGTAGATGCTTTAGACGTCTCACTGCCCTTAGGGAAGATCTACGAGTTCATGGAAGGTATTGATGAACTTGAAAGGAAGTACAACACCTGGGTACCCATCTGCGGTCACGTAGGTGACGGGAACCTGCACCCACACATTCTAAGGAAGGAGGGCTGGGGTGCGGACATGTACGAGAAGCTTAAGGACGACATATACGACCTCACCATGAAATTAGGTGGCTCAATAACGGGTGAGCACGGTGTAGGAGCTACTAGAACTAAGTACCTACTGAAGTACCTCAGTAGGGAGCATATTCAGCTAATGAAGGAGCTGAAGAAGTTGTTTGACCCCAATAACATATTAAATCCAGGTAAAGTCTTACCTGAGGTCTAAGTTTAGGGGCAGGCCTAAGCTTAAAGAGCTGCTACCAGCACAGCTAAATACACATTCTCAATAAATAATTTTTGGTGAATTACTTGGTTAAGAAATTAAGCAGGAACACCTTAATATATAGCTTCAGTCCGAACTTAAGACCTGCTGAAGTAGCTGACCCAGGGGATATAGTCGTATTTGAAACTATTGATGCTTTAGGCGGTCAGGTCAGGAGTGAGGACGTAAGCCTCAGTGAAATTGATTGGAGTAAAATAAATCCAGCAACAGGTCCTCTGTATGTCAAGGGTGCAGAGCCAGGTGATACACTAGTAGTTGACATATTGGACATTAAAGTAGGAGATAAGGCCGTAATTATCGTAGTGCCCAAGTACGGTGCCCTCCATGACGAAGTATTCAGTGCTAAGGTCAAGCTACTTGATGTCAATAAGGACTTCGTAAAGTTCAATAATATCAAAATAC
>CAYZJX010000177.1:0-2435 GCA_964479035.1 uncultured Desulfurococcaceae archaeon | reverse complement strand
CTGAAGTAGTGTGAGGGTCTCGTAAACAAGCTTACTTAATTCCTTAACTTCTCTAAGATCTTCCTCTACATTCTTAATTAGGTGCTGCTCAACACCATTCTTACGCATTAATGTAATCGTTCTCTTAAGAAGTTCCACCTCATCATTAACCGAAACTAAATATGTGAATTCAATGAGCGTTGCTATTGAATCCTTAAGCTCCTGCGACACTTTTATTGGTGACTCAATAATCCTAACGTAAGCTCTTCTCGCTCTTCTTAATTCTGCTAACGTCATATTTAGGTCTTCGTACCGTATCCTACCTCTGCTATAGTCTCTTACCTGCTTTCTTAGCTTCCTAAGTAATTTATCTCTCTTAAGTGTGAGGGACTCAATGTTTTTGTAAAGCACTATATCATCCATTATTCAAGCTCCCCGAACAGTTGCTAGCGTATTGTCTGCGATGCCACGCTCCTTCATCACCTCCTCATTAGCCCAGACCTCATTCGCCGGCACACTTTCATTTAAAACCGCCTTAAATTGCATTTTCTTCTTGCCAGGAACCGAAAGTTCAGCAGCATCTTTAATGCCTAGTTCCTGAGCTAATGATGGTGACACATGAAGTTCTCCCTCTTTAACATCTGGCTTGAGCCTCACCCTAATTCTCTTTTCTTTAACCCTAGAACCCTCCCTTCTCCTTAATTGAGTAGCTGGCGGTATAATAGCTACAAGAGCTTTAATGTCGCGTTTTTTACCTTCCTCAGCTGTCTTTTCACCCAATACATACACCTTATAATGTACTTTTAATAGGGTTTTTATTTTATGACGTACTTAGGTATTCTATACAATAGGTCGGAACCATATTTGGCTCTACTTAATTAAGTGTAAATTAGTTTCTTAATTTTATTAGTAACCTCACTTAGATTCACTCTTACTTGAGCACGTGTGTCTCTCTCACGAATAGTTACTGTTTTATCCTCTAGAGTTTGGTAATCAACTGTCACAGCATATGGTATGCCTACTTCGTCGGCCCTGGCATACCTCCGCCCTATACTTCCTGAGTCGTCATATACTGCTGGAATGCCTTCAGCTAATGCATTATAGTATACTTTTTTCGCTATACTCACTAAGGGCTCCTTAGTTACTAGTGGAAAGATTGCTAATTTTATTGGCGCTATTTGAGGTGGTATCTTAAGGACTATCCTGCCTTCCTCCTCAGTGTATGCGTGATCTAAAATCACTAGTACTAGCCTTTCAGCACCGAACGACGGTTCAACAACATGTGGTATAAACCTCCTGCCAGCTACTTTCTCCTCAATGAGCTTAATCTTAATAGCGCTTAGTGGCACCTTAAAACCGTTAACCTCTATATTTTCCTTTCCTTCAGCTAGTGCTTTCTTTATTAAATCAATGCTAATGCCTCCAAGCAGCTTAAGGACTTCAGCGCTTTTCTCCTTAAATAACCTACCGATAACCGCCTTATTTACAAATACTTTCTCTACCTTTCTAATAATAGGTTCCTCAAATTTCTTAAATACAGTTAAATCTTGACCTGAATACTTCATGTGCCCCAGTAAATCATAGTCTCCTCTATATGCGTGTCCTGAGACTTCAATCCAGCCCCACCTACTTATTTTAACTAGCTGGTCGAATGTTTGTGTAGCATAATGCGCTCTCTCATGAGGTAGCTTTTCCTCAAAGTACATATGTTCTTCAGGGACACCGAGAGCTTTGATATACTCTCTAGCCACAGTCATCCAGTAAGCTAACCAGCTATTTTTAACCACACCTTCCTGCACTGCTTCCTCAACACCATAAGCCTCAGGCCTCTCCTCTCCCTTAATTTTGGCATCAGCTGTGAGAATCCTTAGCTTTCCCTCAAACCTGCTAAATGGAGGATCACCAGGTTCCTCAGGGTCAAAGAAGAACTCTACCTCCATAATAGTGAACTCTCTTAATCTCACCATTCCCTGTCTTGGAGAAATCTCATTCCTTGCTACTCTACCAATCTGAGCTATACCTAAGGGTAGCCTCTCCCTCATTACCGTGTGAACCCTCTTAAAGGAAGTAAACATTCCTTGGGCTGCCTCCGGCCTCAGAAATGCCGTATTCTGAGTGTATGGGCCAATGAAAGTTTGAAAGAGTAAATTGAAAACCCTCACCTCACCTAAGTCACCGCCGCACGATGGGCACCTTATATTGTTGTCCCTTATTATCTTAGTTAACTCTTCAACACTTCTCCCCTCAGCCTTAATCTTTAGGGCCTCCTCAATCAGCTGATCAGCCCTGAACTTTCTTTTACATGAGGTACACTCGACTATAGGATCAGTGAAGTGTTGTAGGTGCCCGCTTGCTTCAAAAACCACCTTAGGTGTTATCACGGGCGTTTCTATTTCAACAACCATATCCATGTGCCTTATAATAAAGAACTCCCTCCATAACTGAACTATGTTATT
>CAYZJX010000176.1:0-2459 GCA_964479035.1 uncultured Desulfurococcaceae archaeon | reverse complement strand
ACGTCTTAAAATAAACTATTATTCGCTTCTTAATAGCGTAATACTAAACAAAATACGGCCATTAGTGGGATAAGAAAATAAAGGTAATACAACAATTTTTATTGTAGGTTATCGACTCTAAATAAAATAAATTAATTATCAAAACTCTATGAACAACCTCGTTTAAATTGTTGAGTCAGTTCCTACGAAACCTTTTTTATATTTATGATTAAATCGCACAAGTTATAACTAGACTGAAGTAGTGCTCTTGTAAAGCTGGTTTAGGAGAATTATATCTCTATGTTGGCATGCCTTTGCCTTAAATCTTCTTCTGTTTTGCCTAATCTCGTCATAAGTTCTGATATTACAGCGTCTAAAGTAACCATTGTAGTTACTTCAAAGAGTGTTCCTAATGGTGCTAGTGGTTCGTAAATTCCTATTAGCTGCCTTACATTGTAGTCGTCTTCACTGCTAACTTTAGTTCTGCCAGGTACTTCTATTATTAAGTCTGATATTTGAGCTAATGGGGAATTACGGAATGATGTGATTGCTATTACCTTAGCACCTATTGATTTAGATACTTCAGCTGCAGTAACCACTAACTTTGTTCTTCCTGAGCCTGAAATCGCTATGACGATGTCCCCAGGATTTAGGGCAGGAACTATGGTCTCACCTAAGACGTGAACACTAAATCCAAGGTGCATTAACCTCATAGCAAATGCTTTGCCAACCAGCCCTGATCGCCCAGCACCAATTATTAGAACTTTCTTCCCATCCTTATATGCAGCGTGGAGTGTCTCAATGAACTTACTTACTTCATTCTCCTTTATGAAGTCTAGTGAGAAGAGTATGAACTTCGAGATCGCTGTAAATGATTCCCTAAATACTCTCACTTAGTCCCTTGATTAACAACCGTGCTGAGGGATAAAAGCTTATGGGTTGCTGCCTCACTCAGCCCTTAGAGAGGAAAGAAAGCTCTCCTCTCGGATTCCTCCTCGCTTCTGCCCCTAATACTGAGTAATGGCGGAAGTTTTCCTTCCTTAATCATTTTCTCAGCTGCTTTCCTAACAGCTTGTGTGTGCCTTATATCTAGCTCTAGCAATTCATTTAGTAACTTATATGTTGTTTCCCACACATCAATAAGCATGTCCTTAGTTATGTAGTTAAGTATGAATGGGTCAGTAAGCCACTGATCAAAAGCTTTTAGTGTCTTAATCATGTGCTGAAATGCCTGCCTAGTCATTAGCACTAAGGTCAGTCTATCAGCATTTACTAGTTGCTTCTCTAAGTCCCTAAAGATCTCTATTGCTTTCTTCTGCATCTCCACCCACTCACTCAAAGAGTTGAGTGAGGCAAGTATCCTACTCGTTGATGAGGACATGCTACATCTCACTCAAGAACCCACTCCGTTAGGGACTTAAAAACGGTTTTGAAGTAATGGGTGGTTCCTTCATTCTTATTACTCTCGCAGAGCAAGATAACATGTAAGTGATGAGGGAGGTGATCACTGAGTCGGTGAAGACGGATGCAACCGGCTGACCTAAGATTGTTTCTTAAGGCATTAATGGAGAAACTATCCCGAAATAAGTGTACTGAGCTGACAGGGGATGAGGAAGGTATTCTGACTCGTCTAAACCTACTTAATGAAGATACTTGTCAAAAAAACTTGAGTGGTGCTGTTTGCTTCTCAACACTTGTTCCGATAGCACTGAAGGCAATAGAGCTAGGTGCTGATCCAGAAAGGATATCTAATTACCTTAGTTGGGTGGATTTTGAGGTACTAGTGACTAAGTACCTAAGTAGGTCAGGATTTACTGTGTTTAGGGGTGTTAGATTTACTAAAAGAAGGTTTGAAGTAGATGTGCTAGGCATTGATGCCGTAACCAAGCTGTGTTTAGTAATAGACTGTAAGCATTGGAAGCCAGGCTACAGAAAAGGCGGTAAGTTAAGGATTGTTGCTCAGGAGCACCGTAATAAGGTAGAAGTGCTGGCCCAGGAGTGCGGCTTTATGATGTCTAAGTACCCTGCATTGCTACGTGCTGAGTACTTGATACCTGTCGTAGTTACATTAACTCAAGTATTTAAGGGTGTTGTTAATGGTGCCATTGTAGTTCCCATACTGCTATTTAGGGATTTTATTGTTAATTTAGACTATTATGCAGACGTCTTCAGAGGTGAGGCATTAGTCAGAAATCCGTGTTTCCTATGTAGGAGATGATGTATTTAGTTCAGCTTCTGATCCTTGGGTGAATGTACTACTTGATGTGGTTACTGCCTGGGTAGATGTTATGTTGCTTTCTGTTGTAGGTGTAGTTACCGTAGTGTTCGAGTATTGTTCAGCTTGCTGGAGCCCATAAATACCTAGAGCTATTGCAATTGCTATTAGAGCTAGTAGCATTATTACCCCAGGTATTCTGTATTTTGTTTTCTTCTTTTGTCTAGGTGACATTCTAATGACATCCCCTTAAGGGATGGTTGAA
>CAYZJX010000175.1:0-2469 GCA_964479035.1 uncultured Desulfurococcaceae archaeon | reverse complement strand
TTTGAGGGAGTGTAATTACAGGGTAGCTCTAGTTACGTTGAGGTCATGGAGGACTGCTAAGCCACTTCTTGATAAAGCAGGTATTCAGGAAGTATTTGACTTAATAGTTACTAGAGATGATGCAGCTGATAGAACGTCTCAGCTGCTCAAGGTCATGGAGTTCTTTAAAGTTAGAAGAGAAGAGATTTTATTCATTGGTGACTGGGTTGGTGATGTAGAAGCAGGTAGGTCGGCTGGCATTAAGACGGTAATAGTTGAGGGTCCTGAGGTAGTAGTAGACTTAATTACTAACCTTCTCGCGAACTGCAGGCACGTCGAGGGGTGAGTGAGGACTGACTACTGAATTGTACTCTAAAATTAAGTGTTTAAGCGGGTGCAGTAAATTAGGAGAGCTTATTAAGTTCTTGAGTACTGGTGAAGTATCTCTAGCTGTGGTTCTTTCATCTACTAAAGTATCTGAGGTACCAGGCATTACGTTAGCTTCACTAAGAAGTGAGATTACTATAGGTGGTGAGTCATTAAGTCCTATGGACCTTCCCACTATAGAGGCTGAGGTAGCTCTTGCTGGCAAACCATTAACTCTTAATATACTACCTATATCTCCCGTAGGTGCTCCGTCCCCAGCAGTTATTGTTGGAGCTTTATGTAAAACATATGGTATTAACTTAAGGCTCATTGCAGCAGGCCTGAAGAAGAAGCCCAAGGTACAGTACATGTCCTTAGATACTGCACCAGGTGGGGATATAAGGAGGTGTGAAGGCGTTAAGAACGCTGAGGAGGTCTTTAAGAAGGCTTCGAGTTTAGCTGAGGCTTTTAGCAGGTATGACTGTGTTATTATTGGCGAGAGTATACCCGGTGGCACAACAACGGCTGCAGCATTTCTTGAGGCTCTTGGCTATAGAGCAGTAGATAAAGTTAGTTCAACACTGCCTGAGATACCTAGGTGTACTAGGAGGTTAATTATTGATGAAGCTCTTAAGTGCTTAGCTAAGCATGATTTAGCTGATGTGTTCAAGATACTTGAGGCAGTCGGTGACCCAGTTATACCGGTGGTTGCTGGGCTGGCTTCAGGTCTAGTGAGGTGTGGGGTGAAAGTTATATTAGGTGGGGGTACTCAAATGGCTGCAGTATTAGCTTTACTTAAGGAGGTTGGTACTGAGGTTAGTGAGTTATTCGTAGTAACTACTAAGTGGGTTGCTGAAGATCCGTCAGCGGGCTTTGCGGAATTAATAAGTAATATAGCACCAAGCACCATGACTGCCTACTTGAGCATAGATTTTCTTAAGTCTAAGTACGAAGGTTTGAGGCTCTATGAACAGGGTTATGTGAAGGAGGGCTTCGGGCTCGGGGCAGTCTTACTTGCCACGTACCTAAGAAGTAAACTCCAGCCTGAGGACTTTATTAAAGTAATTGATGACCTGTATGCTCAAGTACTTACATTATGGGGTACTTGAGTAAATAATGTAGTTGACCACGCCATAAATACGTAGTGGTGTAGAGGGTGGTATTAAGTCAAAAGATTTAACTAGGTTGGGGCTCCCCTTCTCATAATATCTCTGAGTTCTCCATGTACTGATATTATTGTTTTCCATTCTTCTTCGTCGTAGAACTTAGCTCTCTCAGCTGTGAACTCCTTCGCGACTTCTACTATGAATCTTGTTGCCTGCTCAAGGGCCCAGATATTAGTTGCTCCTGTTGCTGAGCCGGGTATGGCCATCCTAGCTGTTATTGCAACCCCAACTACTGGTGCTTTAGTATATATCCAAGGCTGAACCATGCTGTTTATGTGGTATACGGGTGTCGTGTAAGGTATGATGTCCTGCATGGTTATAGGCACTACAGCAGGTGGTTCACCAGTAACTCTCATGTATATATTTAGTAGGTCATCACTTACCTTAAGTATCCAGCCCTCCTTAACTGTCGGTGTAATTGCGAAGCCCGCGTGTTTTATTACCCAATTAGCTTTTGTAGCATCAACTGATATTATTGCATCCATTGAGGGGTCTGCTTCCCGCTTAAGTAGTTCAAAAATATCAACAGGTGAGGACATCATGGGGACAGGCTTGTAGGGTTCTATAGGAGCGCTTGGGCATATGTGCGTTACCACCACTACATCTCCTTCCAGCACATCACCTCTGGCACTCAGCTCAGCTATTTTATAAGCTGTGGCGAGAGCGACAATAGCGCCATCAGCATCCGAAACCAGCCCAAGAAGAGACGGTCTCGCACCAATACCTCCTAGTCTGCCAATAACTCCTAAGGTAGGTGCGCCCCCGCCAACAGACTTACCGTTTCTGCCATGAATAACTATTTTTACGAAGTCGGTCTCACCCTCCTTACTTCTGACACGCTCGATAACTATCTCTAAATCCTTAAGTTCTCTTTCTTCAAAGAACTTTCTTACGGCATCACCATTAACTCTAGGGTCTTCAAGCAAATCCGAAACTTCAACTACGTGCTTTAGAGAGG
>CAYZJX010000174.1:0-2506 GCA_964479035.1 uncultured Desulfurococcaceae archaeon | reverse complement strand
TTACATATGCTAATTCTGCAACATCAAGTAAGTAAGCATCATGTACTCTAGAATAAGTGCCTAGCCCGAGTTTACTAATTAAGTTCTTACCGCCTGATATAGCGAGTTTGCCATCTACTTCACTGACTATCATTAGCTCCTCCATAATCCCTTGCCTTAACCTCGGGTTAACCTAAATAAACTTTCTTCATGAATACTAACAGGTGTTAGCTTGATTAAACAGACGTTCAAAACCATTGAATGGTTGGATGGTAAGCTTAAGTGGCTAAACACACTAAAGCTTCCATATGAAGAGGAATACATAGAGTCCAGTGATTATGAGAGAGTTGCAGAAGCTATAGAAAGAATGGAAATTAGGGGGGCTCCAGCAATAGGCGTTGCAGCTGCTTTTGCTGTGGCATTAGCTGCGTACAACTTTAAAGAAGGAAGTATTGAGGACTTAAGGAGGCATGTGCTTAAAGCGATGGAGAGGTTAAGTCGGACTCGCCCGACAGCTGTCAATTTATTTTGGGCATTAAATAGGATGAAAAATATATTAGATGAGCACTATGATAATATTAATGCCGTTAAATCAGCGCTTGTTACAGAAGCTCTTAAGATATACGAAGAAGATGTGGAAATAAATATGAAAATTGGTGAGATTGGAAACAAAATTATAAGTGATGGTGACACCATATTAACACACTGTAATGCTGGTGCATTAGCCACAGCAGGCTATGGAACAGCACTAGGTGTTATAAGAGCGGCATGGTACTCGGGTAAGCGAATTAAAGTAATAGCTACAGAGACTAGACCTGTACTTCAGGGCGCCAGATTAACTGTTTGGGAGCTCAAGAAGGATGGTATTCCAGTAGTATTAATAACTGATAACATGGTCGGCTATGTTATGAGTAAAGGATTGGTAAATAAAGTCATTGTGGGGGCTGACAGAGTACTCTTGTCTGGTCACGTAATTAATAAAATAGGCACATACACCATAGCAGTACTAGCTAAGCACCATGGTATACCATTTTATGCTGCAGCACCTACATCAACGATCGATGTTAAATCAAAATTAAGTGATGTAGTTATAGAAGAAAGAGATCCCAATGAAGTAAGGTATGTGCTGAGTAAGCTCTTAATTACAGTAGAAAATGTGCCAGTGTTTAATCCAGCATTCGACATTACACCACCTGATTTAGTTACAGGTATAATAACTGAGCGGGGGATAGCTACTAAGCCACTTACTGAAAATCTTCGAAAAATACTTAGATTAAAATAATGTATTTTCAAAATACCTACAAGGGCTTTTACCTTAAATTACTATAACTTATACTATTTACTACCGACCTTCCTGCCTACCTTCTCTTCCTGTTGGGGGCATATGCGGATATGGTAAGTATTCCACGCCAGGTCTGGCTACTTTAGCCTGCGGGTATAGCTCCATGAGTTCATATACTTCAGGTGGCACATCTGTTTTTACGTTCAAGCCCATTTCCTTAAGCTCTTTAACGGTGATTGGATAATCATGTGTGTAATACCCGCTAACTAATCTTTCAGCAATCTCTTCAGCTTTTTTAGCACCAACCTTATCTTCTATAAGCTCCTTGACCAAATTCTTGACTTGTTTTACAGCTTTTTCAGCGACATCAGCAAGCATTAATGTAGTGTCATTAACATTAGTTCTTCCTTTAACCTCGACAGCCTTTAGTATTGATGGTGCAGGGAGATATATTCCGCTTGGACCCATTAGCTGAGGGTCTAAAGGACCTAGGGTTGCGTTAGGATCCATTATAATTTCATCGGCAGCTAGAGCTATTAGTGTTCCTCCAGACATCGCATAGTGAGGAACTATTACGACTTTCTTAGCTGGATGCGTCTTCAATGCCCTGGCAATTTGGGATGCAGCTAGTACTAGTCCGCCAGGTGTGTGAATTACTAGCATTATTGGCTTATCAGGTGGTGTAGTCCTGATAGCCCTTATTATGGCTTCAGAATCCTCTATATCAATATACCTGTGAATTGGAATGCCGAATAGTCCTACCCTCTCTTGCCTATGAATGAGCGTTATAACCCTATGTCCGTATTTTCTCTCAATATCTGAGATTAACCGTAACCTAGCATTTTCAATAGATCTCTTTGAGAGATAAGGCGATATTACACCGAAAAGCAGAATAATCCAGAATAAGTACCCTAAGATAACATTTATAACGTCCAACATCGGTGTCCCCGACACTAATTACTTGTTAGCACTCACTTAAATAATTCTGTAATAATGAACTATCTCAGTGAAGAGAAGACTCATCATACGGTCAGGAGACCGTCGTATCATCACTTAATTTTATTATTTCCAATGAAGTTAATATATCCGAATGAAGAATAACTTGCTGGAGATGATGAAAAAGCGAGGAATGACTTAGTGATTAAACCTGTCTCAGCTGATACGTAGTTATGAACAGCTGTGGATGACCAGATTCTTTACCCATTTATATACACATAGCCGACCATTTCTAACGAAAAACGCTGT
>CAYZJX010000173.1:0-2550 GCA_964479035.1 uncultured Desulfurococcaceae archaeon | reverse complement strand
CACGCCCAAAACTCTCACACAAAGGATGATGTTAAGGCAACTTAATAACTCTTTCCGTGATATACGGATGGAAAACTCAAAATGTTAATTCTGAACGTTGTTGCCAGTAACGAGGGTTTCCTTAATATAATAATTCACTTATTAGGCTAACAATAAGAGAATACAGGGTTATAATGGATCAGGCAAAACTTGATGAGGTAATTAATAAATACCGTAGTTGGTCTTTAAAAGTACTATCTGATTTAATATCAATACCCACAGTAAATCCTCCAGGCTTAAATTATGCTAAATTTGTCGAGTACGTGAAAAACCTATTATATGACCTAGGAATGAAAGTTGATATTATTGAGGTTCCTAAGAACATAGTAGCTAAGTATTATCCGGATTGCGCTGATTACCCTAGATACATACTAATTGCCAGAACAGGCACTAAGAGACCTGTATTGCATTTTAATGGACACTACGACGTAGTCCCACCTGGTACTGGATGGAATACAGATCCATTTAAACCAGTAATTAAAGACGGCAGAATATATGGGCGCGGGGCAGCGGATATGAAAGGAGGTATATTAGCATTCCTGTTAGCAATACGTGTGTTCAATGAACTATTTAATGACTACAACGGTAGCTTAGAAGTAGCATTGGTTCCGGATGAAGAAATAGGAAGTTTAACTGGTACCTACTATATGCTAGAAAACAATTTAGCGATGCCAACTTATGCCATAATTTCAGAACCAAGCGGAGAAAGCAATTTATGGATAGGTCATAGAGGAGCCTTAAGAGCTTATATAGAGGTCTATGGTAAGCAGGCTCATGGCTCAACACCTTGGCTAGGGGTTAATGCATTTGAATACATGGTTAGAGTCGCCGAGAAATTCATTAGTGAGTATACCCGTATGATTAAAAGTAAGGTAAGTAGATATGCATATGATGATCCTAGAGGCGCTAGACCGAGCATTACCTTAGGTGGGAAGGTATTGGGAGGTGATAAGGAAAACATCGTACCTGGCTACTGCGCGTTCTCAATAGATCGAAGATTAATTGTTGAAGAAACTATTGAAGAAGTCGAAAATGAGTTGAAGGATTTCATAAGTAATATGCAGAGGGAATTCAGCATCGTCAAACTTAATTTTAAGATAATAAGCAAAAAGCCTCCAGCAGTAACAGACCCTAAAGGAAGGCTAGTAAGTACTGTGTCAAATATTATTAAAAATGTTCTCAAAAAAGACCCCAGCATAACTGTATGTGTTGGCGGTCTGGATACGCACTACTACAGTAGCAAAAACATTGAAGTAATAACATACGGTCCTGGACCTGTTAGTACCGCACATGCGGCAAATGAGTATCTTAATATAAGTGAGTTATTTAACGTAGCTAAAGTTTATGTGCAGACCATGAGAGAACTACTATCCTAAGCTTAACTTGTTTTTACTAAATAATTGATAAATAATTAAAATTTAGATTATTCTTTTCCTAGTTTTTTAGCCAGATCTTTGAGTTCTGGATGCACTACCTTACCATTATCCAGTAACTGTACGTCATCAAGCCATACAGAACTATTTAAACAAATACCGTCGGTATGACTGGCAGCAACTCTTCCACCGATGTCTGGTGTTAAATATGGGTTGACGTACCCTAATCCCCACTCTGTACATCCCCATACTCTCTCATCTTCTACTATATTACCAGTCAACCTAGCACCTGGATTTAAACCGTATGAGATATGTGCCAGCAGGAACATATTAGGGTCATTAAAGCTCCTCAGCCATGCCTCGAATTGAGCAGCATCAGCACCTCCCTCAACCTTAATTACCCTACCTTCCTTAATGTAGAGCTTGACTGGCGTTCTCAGTAGTCCCAGAGGCGGGTATATTGAGCCGTCAAATACTATAGTGCCATTTATTGACTCAAATACTGGTGCTAAGCTTATTTGTCCTGGTAACATATGACTTCCTGGAGTATCAGCACGTGTATGACATATGAAGGGTCTTCTTGGGTGTAGGTCAAATTCTACGCTCGTCCCAGCTGGTGTTGTCACCTTTATATGTTTGGTATTTCTATGAATTTCAACGAATTTTTCCATGAACTCCCTTAGTACTTTGAAGTTTACTCTGCCAATGCACCTCACCATCATGTCGGCATGCATGCCCACTAGACATAAGTACCTTAGCTTCTTATTCTCCTTCATCGCCACCTCCCATGGTGTTGAATATAGCAACCACTGATTATTAAACTCCACCCAAGCATCAGCTTCTTTTAATGCAGCTGCTAATGCATTAGTAGGTAACATAGGGTCAGCGGCCTTACCCACTCCCAAAGGCGATGGAGTTATGACTACCATGGGCTTAGCACCTACAGCAAATGCCGTGGCAGCAGTAACCAGGGCAACCTTCAGGTCGGACTCCGTATCAGCTGTAATTACGATTATTTCATCAGACTTTAATTTAAGGAGCTCCTCAACTAAAATCTTAGCTGCCTTATATAGCTCATAGTCATAAGTTGTACCACTTAGTAAGCTTGGGAGGCCAGGAGGTAAAATATTTGCCAAGT
>CAYZJX010000172.1:0-2556 GCA_964479035.1 uncultured Desulfurococcaceae archaeon | reverse complement strand
TAGAAAGTGAGGGTGTTGATGTTGGTAAACTCATAGACCTGCTAGTTAGGGCTACTGCAGCAGAGTTCACGACTTATTACTACTACACCATACTAAGAATGCGTACCACCGGGTTAATGGGTGGGTCAATTAAGGAGATTGTTGAGGACGCTAGAATTGAGGATCGCAATCATTTTGAAGCACTAGTTCTGAGGATATATGAGCTTGGAGGGGAGTTACCGAGTGATATCAAGGAATTTGCTAGTAAGTCAGCATGCCCTGACGCCAAATTACCTGAGGAACCAACTACTGAAAACATCCTAAAAGTACTGTTAGAAGCCGAGAAATGCGCTGTCTCAATATACCACAACATCGCTAAGTACGTCGAAGGAAAAGACTACAGAACCTTCCAACTAGCAACAGCCATCATGAACGAAGAAATAGAGCATGAAGCCTGGTTCGAAGAACTACTAACCGGAAAACCAAGCGGCCACTTCCGACGAAGAAAAATAGGCGAAAGCCCCTACGTATCAGCATTCCTCAAAACATAAACCTTTTTCATAGTACCAACTTCTAATCCTATACTTCATTACATTTTTAATATACCAAGCCATCACTAAATTTAGAAGGATCCAAGTTAAGTGGTTCCACTTAATTAACTGGGTCCCAACCCATCACACATGATACAATAAAATTAAGGTATAGACTGGCATATCATGAACTTACCTAAGAGAATATTCCAGCTACTATGACGCGATATTGCAGCCCAAGGTAATTACCATGAGACCACAAGCAAGTATAAGACATAAATACACTAACCACGTAGAAGTTAATGAGAATCTGCCATAGAGCAAAGAAAAATCTAATCTTAGAATCTATTCAATAGAATTGAAAGACGGTCTCCACAGCATTAAATGCCTCAATATTAACCAATCTATTTGATAGAATTGAAAGGCTTAGAGCCTACTCCTAATATCCGTAATTATAAATCATATCCTGATTATTATAATTAATTTACGTAACGAAATGTTAATTGAAAGAAACTAAAAGCATAGAAAGCAATTTTAATATTAAATCCGTGATAATAAAATTACGGAGATAATATCTCAATAACTTCTTCTAACTTCTTCATTATTATGGACCAGGGAATTGAGAAATTGCTGGGATGCTATTCATGTTTACATTATTGAAGAGGTTACAATGCATACGTATCTTGCATTGCACTTATTAGTTCTCTTCTTATCGATGCATAAAAATATAAAAATATGCAAAATTTGTTAGCGATACTCATTATTATCTAAGTATTGGCATTAGCAATTATACAAAATGATATATTCCGAGAGCCAATTTGGAGTATAGTGTCCAAAGGTATTTAGTCTATGATGTATTATCTAGCTTTGGTGTGGTGTTTTGGGTAAGGCCATAGTGGTTACGCTTGGTTTCGAGGAGAAGTTTGCTGTCAGAGCCTTAGTTAGGAGAGGTCTTGGAATTGGCGATTGTGTAATAGCCCTTACAGGTCCAATAATTGGTAAGGTACGTAAGGCCATAGAGTACCTAGGCAATTTTCTTAAATATTTTGAAGGCATCGAATTTAATGTTATTGAAGTTAGTGAAGTTTATGACTTTGTGGACGCAGTTTATAAAATCAAATCAATAATCACTAAAACACTCACTAAGTACGAGAGAGTATATGTGAATTTATCTGGTGGCATGAGGGCACTGGTTATCGAGGTATTAACAGCTACTTGTCTATTGCCTAGGGAGTTGAAGTTAAGAGTAAGTATTGAACTTGATACTGAAGATGATAAAGCAACTGTTGAAATACCTATAGAGCTAAACCTGCTTATTAATCCACCTGAATTAGGTGCAAAGGAAAAGGTACTTGCTGAAATTGTAAGAAGCGGTGAATTAGACATATACACATTAGCTCAAAAACTAGGTAAGGATGTTACAACACTCCGAAGACAAATAGATTTTCTTAAGTCATTGGGACTAGTTAAGGTCACTTATAGACCCCTGAAAGTAACAGCTAAGAATGTAGCTAAACTCTTCATATAAATTGTCGTAGTTATGAACTTAAGTGAAGGTCCAAAAGACTATCTAATTATCATAAATACTTTTTAATAATTCATTTTTAATAATTAATAAGTTGCAATTCTTCCATCGAGTCATTACTTTAGTGTATAATTTCCTACTAATAATGATGCTTACTACATGCAATACTAATGAGGTTGAGCGACTGAAAGTGTATGTTTAGTGCATTTTATAAATAGCTAATGTAATATTTATAAACTTATATGCATATATAATACTGGGTTTACTAATGTCTGAGCAGATGTTAAGTCATAAGGACATTCTTAAGAAATTTAGAGGAATAATCTCAGTTCTTAGATACTTGGTAGCTACTAGGCAATTTAGCTATGTTGATAGGTTAGCAGCCGCTATGTCACCCGATGAGGTCGGAGCAATTATTACCGAGTCCTTAAGAACTATTAGGTCAGCGCTCGACTCAGCCCTAGACATCGTAGGTACTAATGGCGAGAAACTTAAGTGCTGTGAAGTCGATCCAGAGTCCCC
>CAYZJX010000171.1:0-2585 GCA_964479035.1 uncultured Desulfurococcaceae archaeon | reverse complement strand
CAGTTCTATGGTTACCTAGGGTATTAGGGCTTCCGGTCTGAGAAAGATTAGGAAAATGCCTGTTAGCGCTTTTGTGAGAAATCCAAATCTACTTGTACTAGCTGGCTAGTACATCAGCTTTTAAGGAGTGCTTACTAGGTAATGTAGTTTAGGTAATAGCTTTAGGAGCCGCTACCATTAATGCACTAGTCATACTATGAATTGATTCCTACTTGATTAATTCATTACTTATGATCTGAGTTCTTCCGAGGTCAACATCACTACCTGTGGGTGCATCAGTATTTATTACTGTCTACTTAATAGAAGGTGTTGCAGCAACTTAGTTCTATAAGAAGTAGTGGAGTCACCTTGTGTTTACGTCAATTTCAGGATTGAATTATTTATTTCCCCTGAATATTATTATTTTGGTTGGTCTGCATCATGAAGGTCTTGGTCTCTGTGGATGCTGAGGGACTCCCAGGTATTTATCAGTTTACTCAGATAGTACCTAAGTATTCTGCATTTGCTGAGTTAAGAAAGGTAATGACTGAGGTGGCAAAGGCTGTTGCTGAAGTACTTCAGAGTGAGGGATTTACTGAGGTGTGGGTTGCCGACAGCCATGGCCATATGGGGACCATAGTTTATGAAGACCTTCCCGATTATGTAAGGCTAGTTAGGGGATTTCCGAGGCCCCTGTCAATGGTTCCTTGCATTAATGAGGGCTTTAGTGCAGTGCTGTTTATAGGGTACCACTCAGGCGCTGGTACAGTACGCAGCATACTAGACCACACATACAGTGGTGCTGCTTTCCATGAAATAAGAATTAATGGTGAGAAAGCGAGTGAGTTCTATATGAACGCGCTAGTGGCAGGTCATTACGGTGTCCCAGTCATACTCGTTGCTGGTGACGATAAATTGCGTGAGGAAGTCGCTCAACGCACGCCATGGGCAGAATACGTTATTGCTAAGCGCTCATTAGCAAGAACCTCAGCTGTTATGGAGCCGCTGCAGAAGTTCTTAAGGGACCTTAAGGAGGGAGTTAGTAGAGCAACTAAGAAATTAAAGGAAGGATTAGCTAAGCCACTTAAAATTAATGGACCAGTAACTCTAGAGGCAGTCATGAGGCATACAGACTACGCAGATGCTGCTGAGGCAGTCCCAGGCATAGTGAGAGTTGATGCCTACACATTAAAGTATGTAGCACAAGACATTATTGAAGCATACAATGTTGTTGAGGTGCTGGCGTTTATTGCATTAGGGTTAGAGAATATTAAGGCTAAATTATCTGGATGAGCATACAATTCTTTTTTCTTAATTAAGCACATCTAATAGCTCTCTATTTGAGCTCCTTCATTAAGCTGTTATGTGCTTTACGCACGAATACACAGCGGTCCTTAAAGAAGTCCCTCCCCCTACTATCCATAACTACGTATAAGGGTCCGAAATCTTCGACCTCAAGAACCCATAGGGCCTCCGGCATGCCAAGCTCTAGCCAGTAAACAGCTAGTACCTTCTTAATTGACTTAGCAGCTAGGGCACCACAGCCTCCCGGGTACAACATATAGACAGCACCATACTTCCTGCATGCTTCCCTAGTGCCTTCTAACAGCCTCCCCTTACCTACAATTGCTCTAACACCTAGGGCTATTAATTCCGGGTCGTAACTCTCCATTCTAGTACTTGTTGTCGGACCAGCAGAAATAACCTCCCACCCAACACCGCACCTTCGGACTAGCGGTCCTGCGTGGTATATTACTGACCCCTCAAGATCTACTGGCAGGATCTCACCTTTCTTAATAGTTTCAAGCACTTTACTAGCTCCTCTGTCACGGAGGGTATAGATAATGCCTGACACATAAACCACGTCTCCAACAACTAACTTCCTTACATCACTATCTTTGAGTGGTGTCTGCAGAAAGTACTTTCTCACGGTCTCACCCACTCCCCACCACCTAGTCTGTACCTAAAGAACTCCACACTGCCGTCAGGGAATACTCTTAATTTACCGCGTCTCAGCGCCCAGCAGTTAACAACTACTGCTATACCCATGCATGCTGGGTGGTGAGCAGCTGTCTCTATATGAACGTCAGCTACAGTGGGACCACCACCTAAGCCGCCCGGCCCTATATCCAGTTTGTTTGCTAGCTCAATTAAGTACTCCTCATATTCAGATACTCTACTACTCCAGTGCCTCAAACCAACTGGTCTAAGAAGCGACTCATAAGCTATCTCAGCAGCTGTAGCTAACGTACCGCCTAATCCTATGCCAATAAAAAGCGGTGGACATGAATTGAAGCCGTGCTCCGCTATTACATCTATAGCGAGTTCAGCAGCTATCTTAAACCCAATACTCGGAGGCGTGGAGAGCGCTCTACACGCTACTTCACTACCTCCTCCCTTAGCCATTACACTTACTTCCAGTACCTCACCCTCAGCTACTCCAATACTAAACCAAGGAGACCTTTCACCAATGTTAGTGCCAGTATTTTTACCAGACACCAAATCCACTACATTAGGTCTTAGAGGAATCCCCTTAGTTCCTTCAGAAACACCCCTTACTACAGCCTTAAGTATTTCATTAACTCTTAGAGGGAAGTCGCTTCCAA
>CAYZJX010000170.1:0-2605 GCA_964479035.1 uncultured Desulfurococcaceae archaeon | reverse complement strand
CTATGAGGTACTGCATGGTAAGGTAACGGACTATGACCGCAGCGTGCCGCTAGATGTAGCACTTAGATCTCCTAGGGAGTTCAGAGAAGGAATAATAAAAGGTTATTGGGTAACGGACGGCAGTGCATTCAAGGATGGGAGAGGGCACCTCAGAATATATGCTCAGACCGTGAACAGGAAGCTAGCTGAATCAATGGCATTGCTACTTAAGACTTTAGGTATTTACGCAACTGTAACAGTGACTGATAATTCCCGCGGATTTAGGAAAGGTAGCAATAGCATAGCCTACGTAATCGCGATTTCAGGCGGCGAAAGTAAGAGGAGGATGGCTAAAATCTTAGGAATTAGGCTACCTCAAAGAACCTATAGCAGAGTCAGGGAGATCGAAGGTCTTTGCCTGCATCGAGTGAGAAGAGTAGATATCGTAGAGAAGGACACCCTACTTTACGACATAGAAGTTCCAGACGGGCACATCTATGCTGTTTCTGGAGGGCTGGTACTTACTCACAATACTACCATGCACGCTGAGTATATTGATGCTGCTGTTAAGAGGCTTACTAGCCCTCCGATGAATATACCTGAAAACTATATCCCGCTAATTGATTTTGCCTTAGTTATTAGGAGGGTAACGATGTTTAGGCCTGACGGGACGTACTACATAGCTAGGAAGATTTCTGAGGTGTGGGAGGTCAGGGACTATAATGAGTACATCACGATAAGTAAGTGGAACCCTGCTAAGGATGAGTTTGAGATAGATATAAGCAGGAGCGAGCTCCTTAATAACATAGCTGAGTACAGGGGTAAGGATGCTGAGTGGATTAAGGACGAAATAATTAGGAGGACGATAGTTCTGAAGTGGATGAGTGCTAAGGACATAAGGTACTACAAAGACATAGCTGGCATTGTCCATAAGTACTACGCTAAACCCGAGGAAATATACAAGAAAGCGCTGAACGAGCTTAAGTCTTTGAAAGGTATCGGTGTACACTATGGCGAAGAAAGGTAGGAAGGTAAGTAGAACTAAGGCAGTATCGCTGATTATCGACCGACTAGCACTAGTATTCTTTGGGAGGGTAAGCAGGAGCTTAGTCCGGATGCTAGAGCTAGAGCCTACCCTGCTGAGGGCTGGCATCGACACATACCCAGTACTGTATGTTGCTAGAGCACTGATGTACGCGATACTAGCACTGATCTTCACCTTAATACCTGCCTTAGCTATTTTCTCAATAATAGAGCTTTCGCTACTGGTGAGGGTAATCGTAATTCTCGTACCTTTCTTAGCATCTACGTTCATATTCGTCGGGCACTTAATGTACCCGACCTCTAAGGCGTCCTCGAGAGCTATCGGTGTTGAATCCGAGCTGCCCTTCTTCGCTGCCTACCTAAGCACGATGGCTAGAGGCGGCTTAGCTCCCGAGAAGGTCGTTGAGAGGGTAACGAAGCTGAAGATATTTAAGTACATCAGAGAGGAAGCTAAGCGCATCATGAGAGACGTAAGGATGTTCGGCAGGGACATACTCACAGCTATAGAGAATAACGCGTACTTCCACCCCTCAAGGAGGTACAGGGACTTCCTCCTAGGGTACGTAACTACGGTCAGGACAGGAGGTGACGTACTTCACTACCTCGAACTCAGGACTCAGGACTTATTTAGGGAGGAAGCAGAGAATCTGAAGTTAATAGCTGAGAAGGTGGGTTTATTCGTTGAGGCATACATAGCGATAGCTGTCGTCGCAACGCTATCACTCTACGTATTCTTTGTAGTAAGCGCTATACTCCCTACTACTGGCATGGTCTTCGGCGGCTTAAGCGGCATGATACTCTATAGCCTAGTAGGACTACCTCTAATAACACTAATGATCTTGATGTTCGTTGACGCATCACAGCCTAAGACACCTATAACGAATAGGGAGCCGTACATGTGGCTCATGGTCACAGCTCCCATAGGCATGCTCGTCGGACTAACATTCTTCACAGCTATGGGAGGTACCGAGATAATACTAGGGTTTAAGGAGGTCGGCTTCCACCACATAGCACTCACAGCAACCTCACTAATACTCGCCCTATCTATAGCTAGCGGAGGACCCACATACAGCTACTTCAAGATAAAGAGCCTTGAGAGCAGGCTCCACCACCACGTAGCAAACTTCCTCAGAGACCTAGCAGAAGTCAGGAAGACCGGACTAAGCCCGGAAAAGAGCATAATAACACTAGCTGAGCGCGACTACGGCACATTCACACCAATAATTAAGAAAGCAGCGGGGGCACTCTCACTAGGAGTGAACCTAGAGAAAGCCGTAAGAAATGCCGTGAGAGGCTACAAGGACTGGCTAGTCCTCTCAGCACTGAGGCTACTAGTCGATGCAGTAGAATTCGGCGGCGGCTCACCAGAAATACTCGACTCAATAGCGAGGTACTTCAGAGCACTAGCCGAATTCCGCGACGAACTAAAGAAAAGACTGAGACCCTACGCAACCATGCTATACTTCGGTGCAATACTACTGGCAGTCTCATCAATACTCACAATAGTCACCCTAGGCGGGTCACTAGTAGGTTCCCACCTCGCCGGAGCACCCATAGGAGGAATCAAGATGGGCATAACACC
>CAYZJX010000169.1:0-2616 GCA_964479035.1 uncultured Desulfurococcaceae archaeon | reverse complement strand
TTGTTAAATATTAAATAGGTCTTGCAATAACTTAATCTGTAGTTGAGGTGCTTGTTGTGGGTAAGCGGAAGGAGAAGGAAGCAGGTAAGATAATTAAGAAGAAAAAAGCAAGGAGAGGTCCTTCCTTAAGATTAAGGCGCTTAAGATGGGATGTTATTGCTGTAATAGTCATTATTGCTGTAATAGCTTATGTGGGTTACAACTTGGTGTTTGCCTCAATGCAGAAACAGGAGAGTTCAAAAAGTGTAGAGGACATTAAGAAGTTATATGAGGGTCTTGAGAAGGTTGTGGGAAGGAAGTACAGTAATGTAAGTATTGACTTGTGGTACTACATAAGAGGTGAATTACCTTGCGGAAACTACGTCATGGGTATAAAGGACTTTGTTCAAGTAAGACTATTTTATTACGAAGTAACCGTGCCTTCAGGAACCAAGGTAGGTAATGAAACAGTAACAGAAAACAAGACTGTTGGGAGCTACCACATCCTATACCTCAGGGCACCATACTTAACAGACCTGCTAATACTAACAGGAGTAAGTACCTTATATGGCTATGCAGACAACATATCCAACATATTCATAAGTGATGAAGTACTCAGCAAGACACTAAAGAATAATCTAACTAAGAAATTCTTAGGTAGTGAGGTCATCAAGTTAGGCAAGCTAGGAAATATAAGCACACTTAAGGTGCAGTACATTTATAGCCTGACAGCAGACGACACAACATACCACATCAATGCCACAGTATGGTATGAAAGTAAATTCAAGATGCCCGTAAAATTAGTCTTTAACATTAATGGAAGGATGCTAGCTATTGAGTTAAGGACAGTGCATATCATAGAGCAATAATATTAGGTTAAAACCAAGAAATAATATTAGATTATTTAATACAGATTGGCAGTAAGTACTGCTTAAAATACTGTTCTGATTATTTAATCTGGTGAACGATATGAGTACTGAGAAGCCGCAACAATTTATTCCACCACATGTACGTGAGAGACTAAAGGTTATTGAGGAGAAAATGAAGCTAGTGAAACACAGGCTAGTGATAATGTCTGGTAAAGGAGGTGTCGGAAAGTCCTTTATTGCCTCAAACTTAGCTGTGGCATTAGCTTCACTAAATCTTAAGGTAGGATTAATGGACGTGGACTTTCACGGCCCCTCCACACCGAGAATGCTGGGGCTTAAGGGTAGGAGACTCACAGTAACTACTGAGGGCATAGAACCCGCTACCGGGCCTCTAGGAGTTAAGGTCATGTCGCTAGACTTTCTCTTACCCTCTAGTGATACACCTGTTGTTTGGCGCGGACCGCTCAAGACTACAGCCATAATGCAATTTATAAGTGATGTTAACTGGGGAGAGCTGGATTTTCTAGTAATTGACATGCCTCCTGGAACAGGTGATGAAGCACTCACAGTAGCTCAGTACCTGCCTAGGGTTGACGGAGCGATATTCGTGACAATACCATCTGAGGTATCTGTTGAGGTCGTTAGTAGGTCAATAGCTTTCGCTAAGCAGGTAGGTATTAAACCTATCGGTGTAATCGAAAATATGTCAGGTTTTTACTGTCCTAAGTGCAGAACGCTCTACAAATTATTAGGAAGAGGTACTGGCAAGAAAATAGCTGAAAAATACAATATAGAATTTTTAGGCGAGATACCTCTAGATCCTCGCATAGCTGAAGCTAACGATAGTGGACAGCCTGTAGTACTTGCGTACCCGCAATCAGAGGTTAGTAGGAGAATTACTGATATATCTAAGAAGATATTAGTCATAGTCAGTTCCTCCAATAAATAGAGATTAAATACTATGCTAAAGATTATTTATCCGGGTGTTATGACATGAGTGAGGACCTGGACTTTGAGTGGTATAGGGATTTTATTGATTTATCATACAAGCCAAGTTCTCGGGACTTAATTGCTGTGTTTAAAATAAAGCCAGCTTCAGGCATTAGCTTGGAAGATGCAGCAGGAAGGGTGGCTTCGGAGAGCAGTATAGGTACATGGACTACACTAACAACCCTTAAAGATCATATCAGAAAGTTAATGGCCAGAGTATTTTATATGAAGGGAGATGGTTTAATTAAAGTTGCTTATCCAATAGAATTATTTGAGTTAGGGTCCATACCTCAGCTTTTCAGTTCACTACTTGGTAACATATTCGGTATGAGAGCCCTTAATGCACTCAGAATTATCGACATCAAGTTCCCTGAAGGATACGTTAAGTCATTTCCTGGTCCACAATTCGGTATTGAGGGCGTTAGGAACATTCTGAAGATATATGATAGACCCATACTAGCTACTGTACCTAAGCCTAAGGTGGGACTTACTACGGAAGAATACGCTCAAGTAGCCTATGAAATAGCTGCTGGCGGCATAGACTTAGTTAAGGATGATGAGAACTTAACTAATCAAGGCTTCAATAAATTTGAAAAAAGATTAGCTGCTGTAATAAGAGCTCTCGAGAAAGCTGAGAAAGAGACAGGTGAAAGAAAAGGTTACTTAGTAAATATAACGGCTGAAACACGTGAGATGCTAAGGCGAATGAAGGTCGTGGCAGATTACGGCAATAACTTTGTAATGGTTGACATCCTTTGTGCTGGCTGGGCAGCACTCC
>CAYZJX010000168.1:0-2674 GCA_964479035.1 uncultured Desulfurococcaceae archaeon | reverse complement strand
CTGTCACCTATAGACATGATTAATACTGTAGGTAGTGAGCTCCCTACGGAAGTAGTGGCAGGCTACTCGGAAGTTGAGGGAATGATCGATGGTGTGCTGCTTATGGTTATGCCGGTGGAGCATGCTGCAGCAACAGCTAAGAATTTACTGGAGCAGTTGCTGGGGTCTGACATACTTAATGAAGAGATAGCGCTTGACCTATTAAAAGAGATCACAAACATTATTTTCGGCACTATCGCATCTACCATATATAATAAGTATGGCATTTACCTCAAGTACAGCGTCCCGCAAGTCGTAATCGACAACTTCGTCGCTATATTAGACAATATCGCCCTCATCTATATGACACTCCTTAATGAGGTCGTTGTCTTAAATGCTGAGATCGAAAGTGAGGAGAAGCTAAAATTAAAATTACTCTTCATTCCCGGTAAACGCAAGATCGGGTAGGAGCTGCAGGAGGTGACATAGTTGTGCGGGAATTAAGAATTGTGAAAGTTAACGATCACAGCGTAGCTAACGAGTTGAGGAAGAGTGCTTTAACCGTCGGCATAGGTATGTTTAAAGTATCAAGAAATCACGCTAAGTTAGGTACGTGGGCCCTTGGTTCGTGTGTGGCTATAATCCTATTTGATCCGTTCCTCCCCGCTGGCGGTTTGGCTCACGCTCTTCTTCCTAGCCCTCATCGAGCAGTAGATAGTCCTGGCAAGTACGTTACTTCAGCCGTAGATGCGATGATACGTGAGCTTAAGTCGCTAGGTGCTTCAGTTAAGAGGCTTAGAGCTGCGATAATTGGAGGTGCTAACATACTGGACTTCGCTAAAAACATCTCAGTTAGTGCTAAGAATGTAGCTGCAGCTAGGAAAGTACTTAGTATACATTACGGCATACCGGTGGTTGATGAGGATGTAGGAGGTAATGTCGGGAGGAATGTCGTCTTCGACATAAGTGAGAGAGCCGTTTATGTATGGTACACTAGGAGGTCCTTGTTTGGTTCCCTGAGGTGATTGTTTGCTCAGTAACATAGATTTTAACTACCTAAGGAATCTCATGCTGAGATATCTAGGGATAGATATTAGCATATATAAGCCTCAATTTATTAGGCGGAGACTCGTAATTCGAATGAGAGCACTTAATATAAACAGAGTCGAAGATTACATAATGTACTTGAGGAGGAACCCGCATGAATTAAGTTTCCTCTTAGATAACATGACAATTAACGTTTCTCAGTTCTTTAGAGATCCCCATGTGTGGGAAGCTGTTAAATCGCAAGTACTTAGACCTATAATAGCCCAGAAGAGGGCTAGGGGCAGCAGAATAATTAGAATATGGAGTGCTGGATGTGCGAGAGGTGAAGAACCCTATACCATCTCAATGATTTTACATGAGCTCTTAAATCCAATTCTTAATGGATTCACTATAACAATCTTAGCGACTGACATAGATCCTAATGCCATAGAGGCAGCTAAATTAGGCGAGTATGACCCAAAGTCTCTTGCTACCGTGCCGCCAGCCTTGATTAGGAAGTACTTCTATTATGACAACATGACAGGTAAGTACGTAGTGAAGGACATAGTAAAACGTATTGTGAAATTTAAAGTCCATGACGTAACTAGGCATCCACCAATAACTCTAGTTGATGTAATATTTTGCAGGTATCTACTAATTTACATCGCGAAAGACGTTCAGCTCAAAGTGTTATCTAACTTCTATAGAGCTTTAAGTAGTGGAGGTTACCTAGTACTGGGAGCTTCTGAGTTCCTACCTGAGAAGATCCACAGCATGTTCGAGACCATTAATCTTAGAGCAAGAATTTACAGGAAGAAATTAAATGTAGATTAATCTTAATCTAATCTAGTATCTTAGCTATTGATTGTATAGCGAGTGTCCTAATATCCCTCATCATCACCTCCTTGGCCCTCCTTAATTCCCGAGGTGATACTCTTTCATTATTAACTACTATAATTCTCTTCTTCCCTGACTCTATGCTACTTGATTGCTTCTCAGCGATATGCTCTTCATCCGGATTAGTAATGAATAGCGTGTAAAGTGGCTGTAGTTTCCTACCAATTACGTCAACATGATATCTACTTCCATGATATCGCACTTCTGCGTAACTAACTACCTTCTCACCATTAATTATTGATAAATATGCTACAACCTTGCTAATATTCAGTCCCTTTTCAATCGTAGCTACGTATTTGTTGGCCCTAACGGAACCCTTATATACCTGGAGTGTGGGAGTTACTCCTTGATTAACCCATAGTATAGGCTTAAAGAATACAGCCATTGAAGAGCTTTCTTTTTGAACGTGAAGCGTAGGTAAGTGCGACTCGAGGGCCTCATCGAGGCTTTTGTACTCTAATGCCGGAATCTTAACTTGAAGATCTATTCTTGAGGTTCTCCTGTTATAACCATTAGTTACCACGACGTATCCCATACTTGCTACAGCATCAAGAAATAGCAGAAAGTATAGAACTCTACAACATATCGCTTAGACATTCTATACCCAACATTTATTCCTCCGGGCAACATCATACTCAATTTATCACTCATAAAGCCTAAACCTATACAACCAGGAGTTGCCCTCCGTATACTCTCCACAACAACTTGAGAAAAAACTCTTGATAACTCCTCCTCAACCTTATTTAATCTCACTAGAAGCCCTTCTAACTCA
>CAYZJX010000167.1:0-2692 GCA_964479035.1 uncultured Desulfurococcaceae archaeon | reverse complement strand
GTAGTTGTTGGAGTTGGTGATGGTGTGGTTGTTGGGGAGGGTGTTGTTGTGGTTGGTGTGGTTGTTGTTGGTGTTGTTGCTGTTGGTGATGGAGTTGTTGTAGGTGAGGGAGTAGTCGTAGGTGTTGGTGTTGGTGCAGGCCTACTAGCCAAATACCCAGCAACACCAGCAATTATAATAATTATTACAGCAACCACCGCAAGTAGTATTTTTGATGACATATCAAGTACACCCAATTAATTCTAGGTGATTAACTAATTAAATTACTATTACTTTAGTTCATTAAGTATTCATTGAGTTATTAAACACTATGTTTTATTATAGGGTCTGGCAATCATAATATTGAGGTGTTCTATTTCATGAAGAAGGGAGCTAGTATAGTTGCCCTCAGCATTATTGCATTAGCTGTACTTTTAGCTCTACCAGCTAGTGTATCAGCCGCTAGAGTGCCTGGGCTAGTAATACTGCTAGATTTGTCGCACATGCAGAATGCTGGAGGTATTGAGGAAATAATGAAGATAGTGCCTGAGGCTCACTGGGTCATACTCGTTAAGAGTGATGAAGACGTAGATGCACTACCATCATTCATTAAGAATTTCGCGAGTGAAATTAGAGTTGGTGGATTTACTCCAGATAATCTTAAGGGAGTTGACATGGTTATAGTAGGTCAGCCACAGACTTTGCTAAGTGAAGATGAAGTTAAAGCTATAGCTGAATGGTTCAATACTACACAGAAGGCTATATGGCTTGCTGGTGATAGCGACTACCCGGCACAGGGATCTGAGACATCTCAGGAGTTTGCTAATATTGTTCTAGAGGCAATAGGCTCTTACTTAAGGCTCGACTACGTCTCAGTAGAGGATCCAGTAATGTGTGCTGACAAGCCTTATAGAGTAATAGGTATCGTTGACCCGCCAGAGAAGCTTGCGGTATTAGGGTATGCAGCTGAGAAGGTACTCTTCCATGGTCCAGGAGCTGTAGCTGCTGTCCTACCAGATGGAACGTGGGTTAATCCACTGACTCATCCAGTTGAGAATGTCTATGTTATTGTAAGGACCACTGAAAACGGAAGAATAGCTGAGAATCAGCCACCAGCTCCTGGAGCTCCTGGGCATTTAGGCATTGCATATAGTGTGGGAATGACTGGCATGTTCCCACTTCTTGCTGTTGAAATTATGCCTAATGGTAATAAGGTAATAGTAAGTGGTGAGACGCCGTACTCAGGCTACCAGGCAGGTGTTACATGGACTTACTATGGTCAGGTATTAGATGGTATGAGGTTCTTTAGGAACATAGTGCTGTGGGCTACGGGTTACATGGGCGAATTAAGAGAGTACCAGAAGTACTTAGATACCATAGGAACTATAGATAAGAAGGTATCTGAGCTGTCAGCAGCAATAAGCAGTCTCCAAACTTCAGTAAGCGACTTATCTGGGAAGTACAGCAGCTTAAATGATAGAGTTACAAGTTTAGAGGATAAGCTTAATGCTGTGGACAATAAGGTTGGTAAAGCAGCAAGCGATCTTGAGAGTTTAAGTGGAAAAGTTACTAGTGAGCTATCTGGAATATCAGGTGAGGTATCTAAATTAAAAGGTGATGTAGGTAGTATAAGTAGTAAGGTAAGTGAATTAGAAAGCACAATAAGTAATGTAGCTGCATCAGTAAATACTCCGCTCTATGTATCAGTAATTGCTGTAATACTGTCCTTAATAGCTATAGCAATATCATTCATAAAGAGAAAGTAATGAGGTAGAGGTTTCTCTATGATATTATGAAATAAAACAAGTATTTTTCTTCTCTTTTAAACTTGAAATCCTGACTTTCTCAGTTTCTCCTTATTTATGAGATATGCAGTGCAGTCAACTACCTCTAGCCCATAATTATGCTTAATTTCACCTAAGGTGTCCTCATCAATTATCTTAGTTGTTAGCTTTTTTTGCTCTTCTTCAAGACCATACCATGTTACTACTCCATGAATTAGTTTTGATGAATAGTACACTAGAGTACATGTAATTGACTCCCCTTTAATGATAGCTAATATGGCTCTGTTTCCTGATAAGGTCTTCAGCTCATCAAGTACTTTTTGTAGTTTTCCATGCAGGATCTCAACATTGCTCGAATATCTAATAAGATATAATTGCACTAATGGGTTCTTGAGAATTGAGGTAAGCGATCTCTCCTTAAGTTCCTCGGTAATGCCCCTATAGGCTATTACTAGCGTCTCATCTACTACTAATTCATTAATTTCTACATGTTCTAGTTTTAGTTCGCAATCCATACACAACAGTCTATCAATTAATTCAATACACTTCCCACTAGTCAGAACGCCGCCTTCTATATTAAGTAAGCAGTAAGTCGGTAAGCCATTAATTAGGTGAATTCTCAGTGTGAGAAATCCTTCAATAACCTTACCCTTAATGAGTAATCTGCCAGTAAATGACTTAAGATTTAGTTCTAGCAGTACATCACGCAGAAACTTACCACGAATACTTATGTTAGCCTTATCTCCAAATATTCTTTTCATGTATTAAGCCAAGACTAATTTCTTTAAGAGTAAATATGTGGTATTGGATAGTATTTATGGAGGATACTGTTACGTACTAGCGCTTTCTTCCCGTATACCAGCCCTACTTACTCTCAGCACTTTCTCATGATATACCTTAATACCCTCATTAGTTATTATGAATGGGTG
>CAYZJX010000166.1:0-2704 GCA_964479035.1 uncultured Desulfurococcaceae archaeon | reverse complement strand
ATATTTACAGCAATAATGATGAAGACTCAACTTAAGCACATAACTGGCAAGGAAGCTAAAGAAATTAAAGAAGGGAGAAGGCTCTTCAAGAGTAAGCCGGATGAAATTAAGGAGCTGCAGATGAGGGACCCTAAGCTAGTACAGGAGCTAAAACCAATGCTGAAGACCACTATGCTAAGTTTTCTTAGCTTATTAGTTCTACTTTTATGGTATCCTATGTACTTTGGGTGGGCTAGGGAGTTCGTTACGACACCTGAAGGAGCAGACGTAACTATGAAAATAGCAGTGTTTCTAGCAGGGTACGAGATACCATATGCTATAATGATGACCATAAACATGTTTACTAGGAGGCGTATGAGGGAGACAGTACAGGTTGTCATGAATTACGAAGTTTATGATAAAGGTATTATAGGTACTGGTGTAGTAGTTCAGTTTCCACTCGAAGAAAAGTATAGTATTCGTATAAGTCCAATCAGAAAGTTTATTGAGATAGTTAGGTCAGAGAAAGGAAATACCGTTAGGTACAGATTATATACGAAATCATATGATAGATTGTGGGATATTATAAAGAGGTACGGTAATCCGCAAAGGTATGAATATGAAAAAGGAGGATAATGACTTAATGTAAAAGCAATCACACTATTTTATTTGCCCTAATACAATATTAGCTTACGGTATTTGCCGAAATGAGGTACTCAAGCGATTTTATGCTTAATGCTGGAATAGTGTCCTTAATTTTAGTACTAACTACGCTAACTACTATAATAGCTTACTCTACTAATTCTTCAGAACCTTTATCTGCATACGATGTATTCTCTAGCTGGCAAGGAACCGTAGTTGCATTAAGTCACAAAGTAGTGTATATCAATAATGACAAAGCAGTAATTATTAATTTTGATGACGCCAACTTGAGGATTTTCAGCGCAGTAGTAGGTAATGGCGGCTCTATTTTAATTATAGCTGGTTCCTATAATAGTCACCCACTGCTAGGGATGATTAATTTAAGCAGTAAGGAAGCTAAATTAAATGCATACGTAGGTTACTCAATTAATGGGTCATTCTTTAAGGTAAGACTGACTGGTAATTATTTGTACTGTGCAGGTTACGTAATTAGGGAGCAACTATATAATGGCATAATTTTAGCCGTAGATACGAGGAAATTAATACATAGTGAATTAGTACTTCAAAGCAACGCACTAATAGTGCCGTGTGAGAACAGTTGCTATATTAGAGATATTACTATATTCTCCAATAATGAAATTATAGCTTTAGGTGCTTACTATAACCTTGAGTTCTATCCGAAATATCAGCTAATGCTAATCCTACTTGATAATCAGCTAAGATTGCAGAACAGCTTTATAATTGAAGCTGAAAATTCTTTAATACCTAAGGGTTTGTACGTAGTTGAGAATAGCACGATTTTATGTACTTCGGCAACCGAGAATGCAGTATGTTTCTTTAAGCTAAATATTGAAGAAATTGGCAGTACAGGTAAGGTAAGGATAAACTTACTCAAATTAAAGAATAGTCTATTGTCAGTAACGGGTATTGGGAGTAATAAGCAGATATATGTACTAATTAGGACTAGGGGCCCCCAATATGTTTTGAGAATACACTCTGCTTCATCATCTGTAGAGCTTACTGAGCTAGCTACGTTTGACCCTGTAGCTATTATGCTGATTGATGACGAACCTATTCTCATGACTAGCGACTATAAATTAACTAGCATTCAAGGCATCACACGTATTGTACCGCCTACGGATGTAGGGTATTCAGAATTGCATTTAACACAGATAATGGCCAGAATGAGTAACGTGAAGTTTAATTTAACTAAACTAAAGGTGAAAGTGACTGAATTAGTTGGCATTAAAGAGAGTGAACATGTGCAGAATAGAAAAGTGAGCCAGTTCACGAAAGTCAGCACAACACACTTAAGTGAGAGAAACACATTAACGAAAGAAGAATTTAGAAGAGATATAGTTGGTGGAATCGAATCAAGCTATATTATCTTAGGTTTATCTATTATCTTAATATCGTTATACCTAATATTAAGGTCTAAAGCAGTGAAGATATAATTTAAAGTATTATTTCTAGTCATTTATTCTTTTAAGTAGTGCAACTTAAACTTAGGTAGTGGTGGTCATGACGGAGAGTAGTGTCGTAAAAGCGATGAAATTATTAGGTCATGGTGAGCCAGTATTTATTCATGATTCGAGTAGTAGAGAAAATGAAGTTGATATGGTATATCATGCGTGCTTTATTGATTACAAAAGAATTGCATTACTTAGAAAGGTAGCTGGCGGCTTAATATGTTACTCAATGCCTAAGAGTTTAGGTGAAGTCCTGGGACTTAAATATATGAGTGATATTTTGAGGAACTCGGGTTATGCAGAATTAACTAGCAGGACCCTAAGGTACGGTGACCCACCTAACTTCAGCTTGTGGATTAATCATATTAACGCATCAACAGGTATTAGGGACGTAGACCGTGCATTAACTATCAAGGAGCTCGATAATGTAGTTAAGCTAATCATTGAAGGCAGAGTCGGTGAAGCTAGAAAGAAATTCTATAGTGAATTTATAGCACCAGGTCATGTACCAATTCTTCTAGGTAGAGGACTGAAAGTGCGCAGGGGACATACAGAGCTTTCAATAGCTTTAGCTGAGTTAGCAGGTCTCAGACCTAGTGTTGTGATTACTGAGG
>CAYZJX010000165.1:0-2717 GCA_964479035.1 uncultured Desulfurococcaceae archaeon | reverse complement strand
TAATTGATAGGGTATCGCCATCCGGCCTTAAGGAAATAGTTCTAGGTGAGAATGTCGTCATAAAGAAGGATAGATTAATTATAAATGGAGAAACAGTAATTCCGATTCATAGAGTTATTGCTGTAAAAAAGAGCGGTGAAGTTATATGGTCAAGAAGGAGTGTTTAGGGGATATTTTAAGGAACTTAAAAGTACCTGAATTTCAGGAGCTTAGGAAGAGAATCTTAAGAAAATTTAGGGAGCCAGTCACATTACCTAAATCAGTTAAGAAGCGCGGTATGGTGAAGTGTATAGTTAGAGTAGATAAAATATATAATGTTGTTAACAGTGAATTGGAGAGGCTAATTAATGCCTTACCTAGAGAGAGTGAGCTTAGTCATTATTATGTAGAGATGTTGAAGCTAGCAAACATAGAGAATTATGGAGATGTCGTAGGTAAAATCCGAGGTATGCAAGCTGTTCTAAGGAAGTTATGGAGAGAGTATCGTTTAAGAATTAAGGCTAGTGTTGATGCAGTTGAAGCTAGAAAAATGGCAAGAGAATTTGTTGGGAGAACGATGTCCGTATTGAGGAGATTAAGACACGATTTTGAACGTCTTAATAACGCCGTTAAGGAACTTAGTAAACTTCCTTGTATAGAAGTAGATACTCCAAAGGTTGTAGTTGCTGGCATGCCTCAAGTAGGTAAATCAACATTTGTTAGGTTAATTTCAACAGCTAAGCCTGAGATTTCGCCATTTCCATTTACAACTAAGGAAATAATATTAGGGCACATAGACCTAGGGATTTCAAGAATTCAGATAATCGATACTCCGGGCATATTGGATAGACCATTAAATAAGCTAAATCCTATTGAGAGAAGAGCAATTTTAGCACTAAAGTATTTAGCTAATTTAGTAATATTCTTAATTGATCCTTATGAAGGGGCCTACTATTCACTCGGTCAGCAGTTAAATTTGCTGAAAAGCGTCATACATATGTTTAAGGGTAAAGAAGTTATTGTTGTTATTAATAAGATAGATCTCGTAAGTGATGAAAGGCTACATGAAGTTGAGAATAAAATCATGGAGGTGTATAGAGGAACTATTTTACGTATGAGCGCGCTGAAAAAACTGTTTGTAAAGGAAGTTCTTCGTGAGGTTATTAAGAGGTTAGGATTTGCCGAGAATTACCTTAAATCGCTTAGCATCTAATGCCATGTATATGTTGTTAAACATTACGTAAATTTCTTTACTATGTAGTTTATGAATAAAATTCTTTAGCTTACTCAAGTCTTCATCAGTATACTTATATTTATAGTTTACCTCCTTGCCTCCAATTCCATGAAGTCTAAAGTAGCTTGTTTCTTTTAATGTAACAGGCGTGGCCCTGAAGGGGTCTGTAATATGGATTACGTCCTTAAACATCTCTACTATTTCCTTAATTTTGTCAGTATGATCTTTCCATGTACCTCTTGCTTCCCACCCAATAACGAATCCTGCAGGCGTTATTGATGAGAAGAACTCTACTACGTTCTTGTAGTTTTCCTTGCTATAACCAAATGACGGGGGCGTTTGAATGACAACTACACTAGCGCTAAGTGACCTTGCCCCTTTAGCTATTAATTCCCATGCATCAAAATTTTCTTTAGTTGGTCTTAAAAATCCGTACTTGTCCCACAATTCCTTAGGTATCTTTATTTTACATCTCCTCCAAGTAGCTGAGGAAGGAGGATGTGTTATTGCCTGCCACGCCTTCATAGTGAAAATAAAGTTTTCAGGTGCTTCACTCCTTAATTTCTTAAGTTTAGATTCGTCTGGCGGATTGTAGAAAGTGTCCTGCAACTCAACTACATCATATTCTTGATAATATTTCTTTCGCGAGGTTGCAAAACCACAACACCCTATATGAATGGGCATGAGGGTTAACCCCCGAATTAATGATGCTTCAGAGGATCTTAGCTTTAATACCGCTCTCTTTAAGTTTATTCTCTACGTGCTCAGCTAACACTCTATCAAGAATAGTTAGCGTGAATGTGCAATCGTATTCACTGTTCGATGAGGATCTGCACTTAAGCAGCCTCACTTCGACACCTTCAGCTAAGATAGTCCTTAATACCTTCATAAAATCATCAATATTACTTAGCATAACCCTAAGATCAACTAAGACCTCACCTGACTTAGAAATAGGCTTAATTATTATTGATCTGCCATCCTCGCACACCTCAATTTCTGCATAGGAAAACGGCTCAAGGCCAACTGATTCACGAATGTATAGTGGTATCGTTATTCTTCCTTTAGGATCAATTTTAACAACAGCCCGCATTAGGTGTCCCTAAGTTAAGCTAGTTAAATACCTTAATTAAGGCTCATTGAGTCAATAAAATCAGATGATGAGCGGAACACGGAATGATTGATGATAGGCCCCGCAATACTGATGCATAGAGCCTAGTTTCGGTTCACTTAAAGCGTCTAATGCTCATTAATCCTTAAATAGGAACCTACATATAGCTATCTTGTGGTGAGATGTTATTGCTAGCAGCGGTAATGACAGTAAATACATCGATTACCTCAAGAATATAGCACGTAAATGGAGAAAGATTTGGGAAAAGGAGAAAGTATTTGAAGCAAATCCAGAACCGGGTAAGCCGAAATTCTTCGTTACGGCTGCATTCATGTATCCCAATGGACCGATACACATAGGTCATGCACGTACATATGTTATTCCTGACATTCTAGC
>CAYZJX010000164.1:0-2775 GCA_964479035.1 uncultured Desulfurococcaceae archaeon | reverse complement strand
TAAGTTGTACCACTTAGTAAGCTTGGGAGGCCAGGAGGTAAAATATTTGCCAAGTTTAAGACCCAGTCTTCTATCATTGATTAATTTTTAAATTTTGTTCTAAATATACAACATGTGTTTAAATAGCAAAAAGGGACTACATCTTATAACAAATGCACGGTTATATGTATAGTAAATGAAATAATAAACGATTAAGGTATTTGCTTCAATATTTATTAATAGTCGCAATAGGCAGGGCCTCTTAAATATAAAATAAAATTAAAAAGAATATAGCCTATCTTTATTTAGTTCTCTTCTTCTCATAGGGTTTAGGATATGCTTTCTTACTTTGACTAAGGCCGAGCTTAACCAGCATCTCAGCTACTTTAAGCGCTGCTAAGCCTGGATCGATTACCGGGACCTTTAATTTTTCTTGCAGAATCTGGGCAATATTTAATAGACTCCCACAACCGAGAACTATAACGTCAGCACCGTCCTCAGTAATGGCTTTTTTTGCTTCTTGATATAATGCATTTATTAATTTATTAAAATCTTTCTTAATATCTAAAACTTTTATGTTGACAGGACGTATACTGGCTAATTTATTTTCAAGGCCATAGCTTCTTACTCTGTCTAATTTTGGTCCCTTTACGCTCTCTCCTCCAACTGTAATTATTGAGAATCTTCGGCCTAGTAATGATGCAAGATGTATGCTTGCTTCATGAAGTCCGATAACGGGTATTTCAAGGCTTTCCTTCATTGCAATAAGGCCAGGGTCGGAGTGGCAGTAGTCAATGACAGCATCATAACCCTCTTTCTCAGCTTTTTCAGCCTCCAATAAAGCTTCAAGTTCAGCCCATGTAGCATCGTAAGTGCATTCAATGGACTCAGGACCTTTTTTAATATTAACCACTGTAATTTGAGTACCCGCATCCTTGTATTTATCATATGCCTCTTTAATCATTTTATTCCAGGTGTCTGTAGAAACAGGAACAATAACCTTAATCCGCATATTTATCCTATACTTACTAACTGGCCAACATAATATTCTTTGCTGAGGAGTGTAATAACTTATAACTCGAATAACTAACATGAGCAGAATGCATTACAGGATAATACTTAGCGTTTACCACCTTGATGGACACTAGTATTCAATGCAAGACATAATGTCACCTTCATTAAACTTAAGTAATAGTCAGTTAAATCAAAACTTAAGGGTCTATGAATTTAGGGTTAGAAGTAAGGTCTTGACTTTAAAGCCTCGGCAAAGTAATCATTTGTAATTAGAATATCAATTAATTTTTACTTAACTAATAAATGACATGCAACGAAATGCTCATGCTCCAACTCCAGCATAGGGGGTTCTTGCTTCTTACATATACTCATAGCATACGGACACCTTGTTCTGAATCTACATCCAGATGGCGGATTCATTGGACTTGGTATTTCACCTCTTGATTCTATTTCCTTAGGCTTCATTTTTTCTTCCTCATAAGTTAATACGGGTATTGAAGAAAGCAACATCTTAGTATATGGATGCAGCGGATTCTTAAAGAACTCATCTGCAGCAGCGATTTCACATAGTTTTCCTAAATACATTATAGCAACTCTATTAGCGACGTTTCTCATTAAGCTTAGGTCGTGAGTAATAAAGAGGTATGAAAGTTTGTATTCTTTCTGTAGCCTCATTAATGTCCTTATAATCTTCGCCTGAATAGAAACATCAAGTGCTGATGTCGGTTCGTCCAAGACTATAAATGAAGGTTCCGTAGCTAATGCTCTAGCTATGGCTACAGCTTGCTTTTCACCACCTCCTAATTCTCTCGGATACCTATACATGTAGTCCTCTGGAGGTAATTCCACAGCATCAAGCAATTTAGCAACTCTCTCATTCAATTCTCTATCATCTCTTAAGTTCAAATACAGCTTTAAAGGTAGTGCAATAATATCTCGGACAGTTTTGCTCGGATTTAAGGATGAAGCTGGGTCCTGAAAAACTATTTGTATATCTTTTTTAATGTGTCTGGGTCTCTTGACGGCAGGCACTGATATATCCTGACCCTTAAATAATATCTTGCCGGACGTAGGAGAGTACATTCCTATTATAACGTGTCCTGTCGTACTCTTACCTGAGCCTGACTCACCCACTAATCCGAAAGTCTCACCATATTTAATGCTAAAGGTAATGTCATCGACAGCACGAACCGTACCTAGGGAAACCTTAAAGTATTTCTTTAAATTAATTACCTCAATTATATTCTCGCTTTTAAGGATCATTGCCTACACCTACCTCTTAGCATATAACCAACATGCAACATAATGATTTCTATCAACTTCAATCCACGGCGGTTTTCTTTTTCTGCACGTACTCTCAACAAAATCACACCTCGGTGCAAATCTACATCCTGACGGAGGATTTAAATAATCAGGAATACGTCCCTTAATGCCTTTACCAATTCCTCCTCCGGTGAGTTTAGGAACCGACTCTATTAACCCCTGCGTATAGGGATGTAAAGGATTGTCAAATAGCTTATGGCTGTCAGCCATTTCTATTATATTTCCTGCGTACATAACATACGTTCTGTTAGTCATATTCTTTACTGCTCCTAGGGCGTGACTAATTAATATTACTGATAACTTTCTCTTCTCTACGACTTCATTTATAAGCTTAAGTATCTGATCTTGAATAGTTACATCTAAGTTCGTTGTCGGCTCATCAGCTATTAATAATTCATGAGCTGAAGCTAAAGCCATAGCAATTACGACTCTCTGTCTCATACCTCCGCTTAATTGAAA
>CAYZJX010000163.1:0-2780 GCA_964479035.1 uncultured Desulfurococcaceae archaeon | reverse complement strand
TATTCTAGAGTACATGATGCTTACTTACTTGATGTTGCAGAATTAGCATATGTAATATTCAAGAACTTAGCCTATGTCAGAGATAGTGAGGGTATGCTTAATCTTAAGAAATTGTTCATTAAATACTCAAAAAGTAAGTATGATTGGATTAAATTTACCGTCTTAACAGATTTAAGAAACCGTGGCAGAAAAACTCGATCAGGTTTTTCCCAAAATACACTAATTTATGAGTGGAGTAGTGAGAAAATGATGGTTTTTGTAACAGAAGAGAACTCACCTGTTACTGCCAATGAATTAGTGGAATGGGTTAAGACCTCGTTAAGCAAAGGTTATCAACCTATTATAGCTGTTGTTGATGCTCACGGAGATGTAACATACTACACCATGCATACCCTAAGAATAGAGGATATAGAGGAGGTGCTATCGAAGTGAGCATTCAATTGGAGCCTGTTAGAGGCATGCGTGATATTCTCCCTCCAGACTCTGAAGGCATTAATGTACTTGTGCATCAATTTCAGTATGTAGCTGAGCTCTATGGATACAGATATATTATACCTCCTACTGTAGAGCTCTTCAAACTCTTTGCTATCAAGTCGGGTCCTGAAATAAGTAAGTCCATGTACGTCTTCTCTGACAAGGCAGGACGTGAAGTATGCCTGAGACCTGAGTTTACTGCAAGTATCGCTAGGATATATCTTAAGTACCTTAGAGCCGAACCTAAGCCGATTAAGATATACTACATAGGGTCAGCATTTAGGTATGAAGAACCTCAATTCGCTAGATATAGGGAGTTTATCCAGGCCGGTGTTGAGTACATAGGTGATTCAAGCATATACTCTGACCTAGAGCAGTTAATGTTGCTTAGAGATTATTATGCCAGGATAAACCTAAAGGATTATGCAATAAAATTAGGGAGTGTAGATATACTAAGAACATTACTTAGTGGATGGGGCGTTCCTGAAAAAGTTCAAGACGAAATCATACATTACCTAGATAAAAAACTCGTTGATGAAGTCTATAAAATCCTTAGCGAATATCCAAGTGCTGATAAATCCTTTATTGATGAACTCATTTCTTTTAGAGCTGAAGATCCAGTGAAGCTGCTTGAATTCAGCAAGTCCATGAAATTTGATGGCAAGATACAGGAATCCATTAATAAGCTTGCTAAAATGCTTGAAGCAACTAAAAGACTAGGAATTAGAGCATATGTTGACTTAGGCTTTGCGCGAGGACTAGCTTACTACACCGGGTTCATATTTGAAGTTATGACACCGTACATTAACGTAAGCATAGGCGGCGGAGGCAGATATGATACTCTGATATCACTATACGGGGGGCCAAGAACTCCAGGAACAGGCTTTTCAATAGGTATAGATAGAACTTACTTAGCCTTAAAGCAGGCAGGAATTAAAGTAGGAAGCGCCATGAAAAGATGCATGCTTATAGCATCTATTGATGACTTAACTTACATTGATAAAGTTGCATCAAAGCTAAGGTCAATGAGCATTATTGTTGATGTAAGACCTGCACCCATAGTTAAGCTCGGAGACCTAATAGGTCAAGCATCGAGAAGAGGTTATGATTACGTCGTTATAATAGGCGAAAAAGAATATAATGAAAGTAAGTTGACTATTAAGAACTTAAGCACAAAAGAGCAAGTAACAATAGAGTTAGACTCCCTAGAGGTGCTACCTTAATGAACCTCGAGCTTGAGCCGGTCAAGGATGTTAGAGTAGATGAGAACCTACGTGTCACAGACTTAATTAAGCTGTATAATGAAATACACGGCTTTACTGCCGCATCGCTTTATCAAGCAGCCAGTATTTTAGTTGAGGGAATTCAGAATTCAGATACCAGATTTCTGGCATTTACAGGAAATTTAATTTCAACAGGTATTAGGGGAATAATAGCTCAATTAATTGATAAAAAATACTTTAATATAATAATTACTACCTGTGGAGCAATAGATCACGATATAGCACGATCCCAGGGAGGGACGTACTTTAAGGGCGTTTTTGAAGCTGACGATAGTGAATTAAAAGAACGTGGTTATCATCGGCTGGGAAACATCTTTATACCTTTTGATCATTATGGCAAAATTATTGAAAAATTTACTAAAACTTTAGTTAATGAGTTAGTAAAGGTAAAGAAGAAGTGGAGTGTGAGTGAGGTATGCTGGGAAATAGGTAAGAGATTAGTTGATGACAAAAATTCTGTTCTTGGTGCAGCTTATAGAACCGGTGCAAAAGTATTCGTTCCTGGTGTAGTTGATGGCGCATTTGGCACGAATCTATACATATACTCTCAATTCACGGGCTTCGAACTAGATATTCTCAACGACATGAAGAAACTCGCAGATATAGTATTTACTTCAAAGCGCAGTGCAGCACTCATACTTGGAGGAGGAATAAGTAAACATCATACTATATGGTGGAACCAATTTAAAGGTGGTCTAGATTATGCAGTATACATAACAACAGCAGTGGAGTGGGATGGCAGTCTTAGTGGAGCTAAAACCAGGGAAGCCGTATCATGGGGAAAAATAAAGTCATCAGCTAAGCATGTTACAGTTTATGGAGATGTTACGGTTATTCTGCCTATATTAGCGTCATATATAATAAATATGCTTGAGAAATGATCTGTATTCAAAGTTTTTAAATCATTAAATTAAAAATCAGTTAGCCTAACAGCTTTTCAGTAAGCTGGGATCTAGCTTAGAGTTTATCATAAGTGATGAGGGCTTAAAAGTATTTTTGGATTAAAGAGAGTAGGTGGTGAGG
>CAYZJX010000162.1:0-2832 GCA_964479035.1 uncultured Desulfurococcaceae archaeon | reverse complement strand
TTGGTGGGGAGCCCATAGTACTCATCTTCCCGACCCTGCACTTCGGGCCCTTCAGGAATATAGGGTCATCGAGATTCATATATCACCTTGAGGACGCACTGGGCACTCACGTAAAAAGCTTCGTATTTCATACAGCTGGTTCGCACGAACATAACTTAGTAAGTTCTGAGGACTCGGTAGAGTTAGCTAAGAAGCTTAATGTACTAATTAATAACTACTACTCAACACTTGCTAATCTAAAGATGTGTGAGCCAATGAGGATTAAGGTGAGGGGCTGGAGTGCTTACGTGCTCAGAGGTCCGACGCTGACTATTGTATTCCTAGTAAATACTGAGAAGGGCAGTGACGACCTTCCTCACGAGCTTTGGGGGTATCTAGAGTCAAGGCTGGGTGACCTACTTGTAACTGCTGTTGTAGATTCACATTCATTTAAGGGAGAAAAAGTAAGTGATCTGAGAGAACTTAAGGGAGTAATTAATGAGGTAGCAAGAAAGTGCAGATGTGAAGTCGGGAAGGACTTCATGGTTGGGTACGGTGAAGGGACCATTAATGGTAAGTGTACTGGGGTGTGCCACAACGTAGTTAAGGCACTAACTATGAACTTTAGTGGAAGGAGATACGCTATAGTCTACATATACGGCAACAATATGGACGGCAAATATAGGGTTAAGTTGGAGGAAATGATTAAGAAGCTTGGTTTTGTTGATGTGGAGATAGTGACTCCTGATGACCACAGTTGTGCTGCATCATTAACCGAAACACCTTACGACATAGTTAGGGAGGAAGAAGAAGTTACTAAGGCAGTACTGGAGGCTATTAGAGAAGCCGTCAGCAACGAGCTAAAAACATACTACAGCACGCTAGAGGCAGTAATTAAGAACGTTAAGTATGTTGGGCACAGCATATTCAATATGGCTAAAGGCCTCGGAAAATTAGGTAGTCTCACTGAGAGAGTCCTACCGCTTCTAGTTATTTTAATGAATGTAACACCTATAGTCATGTTTCTCAGCAAGTAAGTCACCTAAGGCAATAGGTAAGCATTATAGAGAGTTTATGTAATATTCTTAGGCGGTTGAGTTGAGGAACTACGTACTAATTAAGGACCCGGTGCACGGCTACATAAAGGTCTTTGAACATGAGAAGTGTATTGTTGACACACCTGCTTTCCAGAGATTGAGGAGGATCAAGCAGCTCCCTGCAGCACACTACGTATACCCTGGTGCAGTACATAATAGATTCTCACACTCCCTCGGCGTAATGTATGTTGCTGGTGTTTTCGCTGAACACATATACTCTAAGCTAAATATTGAAAGATCTGAGAAAGAGAGGCTCTACCTGATTGCTAGGCTCCTCGGCTTACTTCACGACATAGGTCACGGTCCCTTCTCTCATACCTTTGAAGACCACGTACTCACTAAGTATGGAGTCAACCATGAGATACTTGGAGGCAGAATAATTAGGGAGTCGCCAGAACTCAGCAAGTGCTTTGATGAGTGTATCGAGAAGGAATTGGGGATTAGTGCTGATACTATGGGTAAGTTAGTTGAAGCCCCTACACCTGAAGTCTGGCCGCTGACCTCAAGTGTGGGTAGTGGTGTTAGCGAGAAGTCCCTGTACTATGTAATTAGGGGGCCGTATAGCGCGGACATAGTTGACTACTTACTGAGAGACTCACTGTTTACTGGGGCTAACTACGGACTAGGTCTTGACTGGGAGAGGCTCGCATATCATTCAGTAATTCTTAATGACAAGCTGGTGCTCGAATATAAGGCTAAGGACGTCTTAGATCACCTACTCATTGCTAGGTTATTCATGTTTAAGACCGTGTACTTCCACAAGACTGTGAGGGCGTTTGATAAGGTTGCTGGAACCTTAATGATTAAGGCCGAGGAAGCCCTCAATATGCGTGAGGCGGTGGATGACGTCAGTAAGTACTTAGTGCTTGATGACGAGTACGTCCTCTCGCACCCGAAGGTCAGGGAACTTGAGGAGATTAAGTACCTCTTAAATAGGGTTGTACCGTATAAGGTAGTTTACGAGCTCCTGCAGCCGCTGGAGGGTTATGTCTCAGCTTTCATGAGGTTTAGTCGAGGTGTTATTGAGCTCATGTTTAGGGAGAAGCTCGCTGAACTAGCAGGTAGTAACGTGGGTGGTGACGCAGTATTTGTTGATACTCCTAAGCTTCCGACAAACCCCATGTTTGAGGAAGCTGAGTTAAGTATCTTGAAGCCGGACAGCTCTATTGAGTCCCACCCGATAAGGGTTACCGTGGCTGGGCTGATGCCTAAGGAGCTGGCGTTCTTTAGGATATATGTTCATGAGAAGTACAGAGAATTTATTAAGGCACTAAGATCTGCTGCAATGGCTATGTTTGAGGGTGAGGGACTTAGGGTACACTACTAAGCTACTCTCCTGACCGTAACCCCAACACTGCCAAGCTCTGTCTTAAGTGTAGATGATCCAAACATCTTCATAGCTACTTCGACAGCATCCTGTTTTCCTGGTGCTAAAGCTATTACACAGCCGCCCCCACCCGCACCGGTGAGTTTAGCCCCGAGAGCTCCAGCTGCCCTAGCAATATAGACTAGCTCACTCAGCCTCCTATTAGACACTCCTAGCGCATCAAGTAACCCGTGATTTATGTTCATTAATTCCCCAAGAGTTATTAGGTCTTCCTTCTCAAGAGCTTTAATCGCTTCTTCAGTTACTCTACCTATGGCGTCCATTATTTCATTAATTAAATCTGGGTGCTTATTCATTAGCTTCTTAACCTTTTTAACAAGCACCTTAGTGCTTGCCTCACGTTCAACATACCCTATAACTATAGGTAGG
>CAYZJX010000161.1:0-2881 GCA_964479035.1 uncultured Desulfurococcaceae archaeon | reverse complement strand
TCGAGAGGGTTACTAGGTACTCCATTATCACCATAAGGTATTATTACTGCAGGTATTTCATTAAGTTCTTTAGCTATCTTTGGTATGTTCTTCTTAGTTAAGCTGAGGACTAGGTCAGCACCAGCCTTAACAGCTTTTAATATTTCACTAGGAATTACGGAGTCGATTGCTATAGGTGCATCTACCTCCTTCTTAAGAAACCTAACCACCTCACCAACCTTATCTGGATGCGGGTTACCTGCCTCAAAACCTACACTAATAATGTCGGCGCCTTCCTCAATGAGTTTAAGGGCCTCCCTCAAGAGTAAGTTCTTCTCACGCAGGTGAGCTTCAGTAACTTCAGCAATAACTCTCATAGGTGGCGGGTTGGTGGGCACTAGCACTCCACCTACTCTTAAGTAGTTTTTCTTAAGTACCTCACCCTCAATTCTAGCAAGTGTGTTAGATATATTACTTCTCAAGTATTCCTTCATTATCTTATCAGCAGGTTCATCACTAGATAACTTACTTAAGTCGAAAGTAAGAAGTGCTGGAATGTCAGTAGCGTAAATAGTTCCTTTAACAGTCCTAATACCAACTACTTCTTCAATAACTCTACAGGAACCCCTAACCAGGCCGGGCACAATTATCACATCGTAGTCACTACGACTTACACCTAGTCTTCTTAAATACTCAGCTATGTAGTCAGTAGTCATTAGTGCTGCAACATCAGTAGGTAACGTAATAATATCTACGTCGTAATCAGCTTTACCCTCCCTAACAGCATTACTTACTACGCTCTTAACTACCTCTTGAGCTAACCTACTTGTAATTAACAGTACCTTCTTCACTATTCCCACCAATCTACCTAAGTTTCCTAGGTTGGGTAATGTGGTTAATTACCTTTACTTGCCTCTGAATATAAGGTAAAGAAAAATTTATCCTCACTCTACTCTTTTTCCCCTCTCATAGAGGCCTCTAAGAGGTCCCTAACCCAGTGTCTACTCTTAGGCTTTTTTTCAATAATTTTAAGTAATTTATTGACCCTTTCTACTATTCGGTCATGCTGATCCTTACTTAGTAATTTCTCGCTGAGAAGCTGCTCAGTTAATTCCTTAATCTTATTTAGGTTTGTCGTTACGTCATGCCAGTATTTCCAATCATCACTCAAGTGTTTTGCTATCTGCTTGCCATTAATGCACTCCTCCTTGTCTTTCTCACAGACATCATGTGCTAGGAGAAGCATTAAGGCATCAATAAGTACTTCATAACTCGGGCTATGATGCTGGAGTCTCTCAAGAAGAAGTTCAGCAAGTGGTGCTGTCGGGTAGTCATGCTTGAACCTGCCCCTACCAAACTCTATATGGTGATCCTTAAGGCTTATTCTACCGAAATGAACTTCAGCTACATACCTCCCCCTAGGGTGCTCATAAATGACTTTATATCCTTCCTCCAGCTCAGGTGACTTAACTAGCTCAAACCCTAAGTCACGCTCAAAAAACCTCATGATGTTTACCCTCTGCCTACTCTGCCCTACGAAGATAGGTTCCTCAGACATAATGTGCTTAAGTACTGCTGAGGCTGTTGGAGGAATGGTTGTCTCTGCTTTAACCTTACTTAAGTCCTTACTTATTGAATTAGAAAGTTCCTTAACAAAATTTGAAAGTGCTGTCGCTATAGCGTCTTCCAGTACTGGGTCAGAGATTATGAGTACCCTACCCTCAACAACTGACTTGCTATCTGATGGATACACAACGTATTCTATGAGCAGTCTAGCATTTCCTTCACCCTCATACCTAATAATTCTCCGCTCCCCGACCTTAGATGTACTTACCTTAACCTTTAATCGGAGGTCCTTGTCACCTAGTTTTAAGGTAACTTCTGCTACATCCTCATGAATTCTGGTAGTGCAGAACGGCCATATTCTGAGGTGATTTAATTTGGAAAGCACCTTAGCTGTTAGATCAGGATGTAGCTCACTGCTTAATTTAAATGATTCTTCTAGTACCATTACTCCTTGCCTAAGTTAATGATTATGATTGAAACTAAAAAATTAATCTTTAAATATACTTCAAATCATCACAAGTACACTTGCATAATTCACTCATCACTTTTATTTCCTAGAATGTAGGTTAGTTATGAGGTATTCTTCTTGATTGGGACTGCCAGACGTGGATACTTAAAGTTAATTGCGATAGTAATTACTGTACTATTAGCTGTAGTTCTCTTAGACTCACTCATCCTAGAGCCTCAAGCCATAATTTTAAGTGTGACTAATTTAAGTATTAGAGACCCTAGAGTTCCCTCAGATAAAATCATTAAGTTAATTCACTTAACAGACCTCCACATAAGTACTTACGGGTTTAGGGAGTCAAGAGTTATTGAACTTATTAGGTCGCTGAAGCCTGACGCTGTTTTAATGACTGGGGACTACATCAGTTCACCCGAGGGGCTGAGCTCACTTCATATGTTTCTTAATGAGCTGAGGGCTTCTGTAGGAAATACACCTATTGTTGCTATCCTAGGTAACTGGGACTTCTGGTCTGGGGTACCTGGTGAAGTAATTAAGTTACTTAGAGAACATAATATTCAAGTACTTAACAATACATACGTCATACTCTACGTAAGGAATTGTAAAATTACTTTTGCAGGTTTTAGTAGCTTCACAGGTACTTACGAAATCCCAAACTTCAGCATACTTAAGGATGTACCTAATGGGTACCCGCTAATAGTCCTCCTCCATGAACCATCACTAATTAAATATGTAATTAGATATGGAGGCAATGTAACCTTAGTATTAGCTGGGCACTGTCATGGTGGGCAGGTAAAAGTATTTGGTCAAGCGTTGTTCTTGCCTGAGGGCTGTGAAGTCTGCTATGAAGGAGGCTGTAGATTTAATGAC
>CAYZJX010000160.1:0-2885 GCA_964479035.1 uncultured Desulfurococcaceae archaeon | reverse complement strand
TAGGTGATGAACCTGAGAAGTAGTGACCTAGCATGAACTCCAGTACCAATAACGGAATACCGAAAATAAGTAGGAATATTATGTAGGGTACTAGGAAGGCACCGCCACCATTCCTGTAGCAGAGCCAGCTGAATCGCCAGATATTTCCTAAACCAATAGCCGAGCCTATTGCAGCTAGGATAAAACCCCTCCTTCTTTTCCAATATTCCGCAGCAGAACTCACGTGGTCACCTCATTAACTATTTGTAAAAGTTAAAGATAAAATTTTTCTTCTGTATGTGTTTAAATTACTTAAATAAATATTATTTCCTCTTTATTAACTACTTACTAATTAAGTACTAGGGTACCTCAGTGCGCGTCCTTAAATTAGGTATCCTGCAGTTCGGTGCTGTCAGAAATAAGGAAGAGAATCTATTAAAAATTAAGTCACTTATTAAGTCACCTAGTTCAGATTTAATACTTCTCCCAGAGTACTCCATGAGCAACATAACTGGATGCAGCCCTAAGGACTTAGCGGGCATTGCTGAACCTCTAGACGGACCGTTCGTTAGAGGGCTTGCTGAAATAGCTAGGGAGTATTCTACTTATGTAGTAGCAGGCGTATTCGAGAAAGTAGGTGTCAGTGTATTCAATACTGCAGTAGTATTGTCACCGAACGGTGATTTAGTAGGTAAGTACAGAAAAGTACACTTATTCGATGCCTATAGCTACAGGGAGTCAGATTACTTTATGCCTGGTGATGAGCCGTCACCAATAATTGATGTGGGTAAGGCTAAGGTTGCTATAGCAATATGCTTTGACGTCAGATTTCCAGAGCTATTTAGAATGTACGCGCTTTCGGGTGCTGAACTAGTGGCAGTGCCCTCGGCCTGGTTTAGGGGGCCGCTCAAAGAGGAAACTCTGGCATTCTTAGCTAGAGCTAGAGCTCATGAAAACACCATGTACTTAGCTCTCTCAGTACAGTACAGTAAGGACTTCACCGGCAGGAGTATGGTTATTGACCCTCTCGGAGTCGTAATAGCTGACCTAGGCATAGGCGAAAAGTACGCTGAAGTCCCCATAGACTTAGACTATATAAGTGAAGCAAGGAAAATACTGCCAGTACTTAAATTGAGGAGGGAGGACATCTATGGTAGTAAGAAAATTATGTAACTCAGCACCTACCTTATGAAGAAACCATACCTGAGAGGGTCGTTAGGATCTATAATGAGGGTGTTCTTAGCAATTATGTGTGCTGTCCCGCCAACCTCAGGTACTATAGCTCTGTATGGTCCGTACCTCACTTCCTCAACTACCTTGCCAGTAAATTTAGTACCTATTATACTCTCTATAACTAATTCTTCATTAATGCACACTTCACCTCTATCGTAAAGTATCGCTAGTCTTGCGCTCACGCCAGTTCCTGTCGGGCTCCTGTCGACCTCACCATTAGCGAATATACAGGCGTGCCTGCTGTGTGAGTCAGTACTTGCTGGTTCATCAACAAATATTGTGCCGTACAGGAAGCTCAGCTCCTCACTGAATGGATGCTTAATATCTTTGACCTTACTAACGACTTCTTTAATTGCCATACCAACCTCAATAAGCCTCCTGTAGTGTTCTGGCACGCACCTAAGGCCAACATCCTTAGCACTAACGAAAACATAGAACGCACCGCCATAAGCAAGATCGTACCTCACCTCTCCTAAACCCGGTATTTCAACAACTTCATCCATATACAGCGTAAATGAAGGTACGTTACGGAAGCGGACCCACTTAACCTTCCCGCCCTCAACTTCTGCAAATATTCTAACTAAACCTGCTGGAGTATCGACCTTTACTTCAGTTATAGGCTCTTTAACATCAACTAGTCCAGCCTCAACAACTACCTTACCAATAGCTATTATTGCGTGACCACACATGCTACTGTAACCTTCGTTAGTAAGAAATATTACCCCAAAATCAGCTTCAGGAGTTACGGGCTCAGTTAAAATAGCTCCATACATATCTGCATGACCCCTGGGCTCCCATATAATGGCCCTCCTGAGGTGATCTAAGTTCTCCTTCAAGTACTTAATCTTCTCCACTATAGTATCTCCAGGTACTTCCGGGAATCCACTCACAACAATTCTGAGAGGCTCTCCAGCTGTGTGCGTATCTAGCGTGGATACTACTAGCCAATTCTCTGGAGGTAACCAATTCCGCAACTTCTTAAGACCTTCAAACATAGTGAACTGCCCTGAATTAAGTTCTTTTTCACTCATTTTAGTGATTATTAATTCATTACATAGATTTTCTTTATTTAGCATTTTATTATTCAGTAACCTAACCCTCGCAATAATGCCTATTATCAAAAGGTAAATTAATTACTTAAAGTATTTTTGTTTTGAGATAATTTTTGAGGCAATCTTACATATTCTATGATTTTCTTTTAACTTAAATTTCGAACTACCTTGCGTCTAGGTGACGATCTGTGGGCAATGGTAAGAAATTTAAATATATTGTAATAGCCGTTATTGCTATTGCCTACATAATGTACTTACCACCTATAGCCCAATACTTCAATAAGCCAGTAACTGTTTTCGGCCTGCCCATGCTGGCTGCATGGACCTTCACGTGGTTCCTGGTGTTCTTCATCGCACTAGCTATCGGGAGTATTAAGGAGGTAATTTAGTCATGGCCTTCAATCCCTATATACCACTAGCTGTAATCCTAACATACATAGTTGCTGTATTAATCATTGGTGAGGTTGCTAGGCGTAAGGGCGAGAAGACAATTGTTGACTTCTTCGTAGCTGGAAGGAAGTTAGGGGTCTTCACGATCTTCTGGCTCTCGGCGGGTACGTAGTGGGGCGTCCTCGCGTTCCTAGGCTCGAACGGCTGGTTCTATGGCAGGGGGATTACATT
>CAYZJX010000159.1:1381-2899 GCA_964479035.1 uncultured Desulfurococcaceae archaeon | reverse complement strand
ACATGAGGGTGTAGAAGGGCTGAAGCCAGTAGTACCAGATTGCTGACCAGTCAGTGAAGTTGTAGTCTACATGAGGGTTTCCTGAGCCAGGACCTGTGCCAGGTATGAAGGCTAAATTAGCTATTACCATTCCTAGGCCCATTGGGATCATTATTAGTGGCTCGAGATACTTTTTATAACCTAGGTAAATTATTACAGCACCAGCAATAGCTAAAAACACCCTCACAGCTACTTCAGCTGGCGGTAGGCTCAGTATACCTACCATTGTTGTTATGAATCTTACTAACTCACTCACCACCTCCGACATACCTAATCACCTTCTTAACTACGGAAACAAGCAGAGCTATAATGACAGCAACTGCAAACAAGGTAATATATGATAGTAAGGCGTCAATCAGCACCTCCATAGCCGTCCCCTCAAAAACATGAAGTCATCACATATAAGTTTGAATGCTTCTGCCAGCAACCTGCTACGTAGTTAATATAGCTGAGTTAATAACGTGGAGACTGTATTGTTTGTAGTACTACTTGCTTAATCTACTTAAACAATATATTCCACAGTATATTAGATAGTTAAGAATGCGTAAATATGATGCTTAACTTGCTTAAACTTAGCTTAGACTTACTCCTGCACAACTAAATTCTTGGGATTAAGCATAAGGTGTCTTTTTATCTGTGTAAGAACTACCTATACCAGCAGAGATATTTTTATACTTGTTTTTACTGTATTTAATCGGGTACTAAAATGCCTGAAGTTCGAAGAGTGCAGAAGTTCGGTAGATCGACACTAATGATTTCACTACCATCTGAGTGGGTTAAGTCAGTGGGGTTATCACCTGGGGATACGATAGGTATAGAGGTACTTGATGATGGATCTCTGAGGCTCGCGCCCCTAAGCATACTAACTAAGAAGCAGGAGAGAACACTAACTGTTAAGGTAAGTAAGGGTTCTTCAGAAAGCTTACTGACTAGGGCTATATACGCGGGCTACATACTCGGTATGGACAGGATAGTAGTTCACTCAATTAATGGCATACTATCAGAGACTCACCTTAAGGTAGTGAGGAGGCTGACTAAGACACTCATTGGTATGGAGATTGTTGAACATACACCTAAGAAAGTCGTCCTTCAAGTCCTCATAGACCCCAGTAAGTACTCAGCACCAACAATCATAGGGAGAATGGCTAATTTAGTGAGGTTCATGATCCAGCATATTGAAGCATCAATATTCGATAAGACCCCGCACTTGCTAAACGAAGTAGTGGAACTTGAGGATGAGATAGACAGACTTCATGCACTCACAGTGAGACAGCTCCTTCTCTCGCAAACTAATAGGACCTTGAGTAAGTACCTAGGTATTAAGCCAGCACTAGTAACTGAGTACAGGAGTATTGTTAGGGCTTTTGAGGAAGCAGCTGACGCGCTAGCTGAGATAGCTAGATTACTGAGCGAAAAAGGAAGTGACATACTTGAGAAAATAGCAATGCATGAATCAGTACTTAAGGAAGGATTAAATAC
>CAYZJX010000159.1:0-1281 GCA_964479035.1 uncultured Desulfurococcaceae archaeon | reverse complement strand
AAGACAGGAAAAGAACTAGACATAAGTAGGGCTTATCTGTAAGTATCAAAGGCTTTTTAACTTATTACCCTATCTGAGTCCTTATTTGGTGCTCAATTACTATGGTTAAGTTCGAGCTACCGCCTCCTCCTGAAGGTATTAGGGACCTTAATGTGTGGGATGCCTTGGAGGAGTTCCTGCTATCCCTAGAGGCTGCTGGCGCATCACCCAAGACCATAAAAGCCTACAGGTCGGGTATATCTGATTTTCTTAAGTTCATAGGTAAGGAGAAGGTCGGTGAGGTAAGCTACAGGGACTTCACGCGCTGGAGGCTGGATAGACTAAGAAATGGCTTCCCTAAGGGATCTAAGGATAGGAGGAGAGCGCAGGCAACACTACACTACTACTCACTTTATGTCAGGGCATTTCTTCAATGGCTGGGTATAGTAGGCAAGGTGCCTGCTGTAGCCAGGCCCAAGGGCAGGAGGAGAATCCAGACACTAACAGATAAGGAGGTGCTGAAGCTTCTTGAAGCTTCGAGAGACCTGCTCGACTTACTGATAGTTGCGCTACTTTTTGAGACAGGACTGCGTGCTCAGGAACTGCTGTCTATAACTGTGGATGATGTGGACCCAGCCAATAAGGAGATTATTGTTAGGAATGCTAAGTACGGTGAGGAGAGAGTAGTATTTTATGGTCCGCTGACAGATGCAGTACTCAGCAAGTACCTGCCCACAGTTAAGGAGGGGAGGCTCATCCCCTTAAGCTACTCCGGGCTCTACAAGAGACTTAAGTCACTAGCTAAGAGAGCTGGCGTGGACCCTGCTAAGGTCAGACCGCACATTCTAAGACATACATTCGCTACCGAGGCACTCAGGCGCGGCATGAACCTACCTGCACTACAGATGATCTTGGGGCATAGAGACATTAAGACAACCCAGATATACTTGCACTTACTAAAGGAGGACATAAGAAGGCAGTATATGAAGGCTTTTGCAGGTGCAACAACATGAGCTGTGCCGCCTAGCGATTGAGCCATACGCTAAGAATGCTTTTCCTCAAGTAACTTCCTGATTCTCCTAAGTTCCTCAAGTATCTCTTCTTCAATAACCCTCCTCTCGCTGGAGGTCAGTATGCCCACTTTCCTACGTAGTAATGATAGTTTTTCTAAACCTACATCGTAAGGTAGCTGAAACAAAGTTGCCTCTGGCCGCATAGTTCCTGTAGCAGGAGTGAATACATCTACGTTAGCTAGCCCTAATTTTCTCTGAAGCGGGCCTTGCCTGAGCCTGACCTCTGACA
>CAYZJX010000158.1:0-2899 GCA_964479035.1 uncultured Desulfurococcaceae archaeon | reverse complement strand
GACTAAGCAGCACCTAGAAGTAGTCAAGTACCTGCTGAGCAGGAAGCAGTGGGACCTATTCATCTATGTTGAGGTGGGTGTTGATAGGGTGCATCACGCATTCTGGAAGTACTTCGATAGAGAGCACCCTAGGTATGTAGAGCACCCAATATACAGTAGGGTAATACCTGAGTACTATAAGTTAATTGATGACTGGTTTAGTGAGGTAAGGAAGCTGCTGCCTAAGGACACGGTGGTAGTTATTGCTTCAGATCACGGCGTTAAGGCCATGAAGGGCGCATTCGTGATTAATCAGTGGCTCGAGGAGCAGGGGTACCTGAAGCTGAGGAAAAAGCCTAAGAAGCCTGGTCGTGACCTAGATGCATTAATTATCGACTGGGGAAGAACTGTAGCGTGGGGTTGGGGAGGGTACTATTCTAGGGTATTCATTAACTTGGAGGGCAGGGAGCCTAAGGGCATCGTTAAGAAGTGGGAGTATGAGGATATAGTAAGGCAGCTTAAGGAAGAAATCTCAAGAATTAAGGGTCCCAACGGTGAAGTCTGGAAGAATAAGGTCTATACACCAAGTGAGCTCTACCCTGAGGTGAGGGGTGACGCACCAGACCTTATGGTGTACCTAGATGACCTCAGCTGGAGACCTGCAGGAACTATAGGATGGGACAGCCTGTACTTACCGGAAAATGACAGAGGACCTGATGACGCAGTACACGATTGGTATGGGGTCTTCGTTATCTACGATCCGGAGGAGACCGTAAAGAGCGAATTCAAGGGAACATTGAGAATTGAAGATGTAGCTAAAATGCTTATGGAGTTATTAATGGGTAACGGATAAATAACTGAGTGCACTCTGTGCAATTAATTATTGAGGGAAAGCTCCTTCTAAGCAGACTAACGCACTAAAGCACGCATATGATATCTAGGTTCTGCTTCTTGAGTTTATCCCTCAGCTTTCTGTCAAAGCTAACTAGCTTGTAATTATATTTCATTGCTAAAGTTACGTAGATAGAATCATAGACAGTTATTCCATATTTTAAAGCATTATCTAGCGCTTCTACTAGTGCCTCCGAAGCGCTATATATTCTCGCTGTACTACTTCTTATAAGTGGCTCAATACTTTGCTTCAGCACCTTAAACTTCTCATACGGAATTCTCCTATAAATAAATGTGTGCTTCCACAAGGTATTAGCGGTCTCGACAAATGCTAGGTCAGCAGTTATGAGTTCTGACTTACTGTGCTCTAGCAGGAACTTTCTTGCCTTTACATAGAATTCATCCTTAACTACTATGCTTGAGAATATTGAAGAATCAACTACAAACAAAGGAATAACTCACCTACCTTCCCTACTTTCTCTAATATCTTTCCACGCTGGTTCACTAGATGGTGACACGTTCTTCAAGGCGTCGTCAATTGCTGAAATAATTCTTCTTAACTCCACCTCTCTTATCTTAGCTTCAATGAACCTCTCAATCTCCTCCCTCCAATTAATCTCTTTCAGTTTTTCCATTCTCTCCTTCAGCTCCTTCCTAATCCTTATACTTAAGGTAGTGGTTCCCACAACTAACCCCTGAATTAATATCTACGGCGTTCATATATAACTGTTTGTACACGATATCCGTAGACAGAAATATTACTTGAGAATCATCAAACGAGTCTTCATTTAATTCAAATTCCCTCGCAATAAAGGCCTCTTCGCATATACGTTATAATGATATTAGCTAGTGAAGGTTACATAGCGGAGGCTTTAAAGCTCGCATCAATCAATGTAAAGAACGTAATTGAGCCTTAGCCGTACCTCATGTAGGGTTAAGCAAGCACCTTCTTTTCATACTTTAGTGTAATAATAACTAACTTAAACCATGACTATCAGAACGTGGTGTGCAGCATAACTTCAGTGCCTGCATAATTATGAGTTATTAACTATTTATCTATGTGTGAAGAGTTAATTCATTAAGTATGAATTCATATGTTACTCCATCATTCATTACTGCCTTAATGTATGCTACCAGCCATAAGCCTTTTTCTAATTCAGCTACCTTTACATTAACTAGCGCTGCCTGCGATGTATTGTCGTTTACGTTCTTTAATGATATTGTGTAGCCTGGGTAGTCCTTATTGCTTAAAGTTATGCTTGTGTGCTCTGATGAAGTTATGACCCAACCAGGGATTTCTGCTGGCACCTCTGACTTAGATATTACATAATTAATGTTTTCAGTTTCTAGGAAAGGTCCTACAAACATGTTTAACTGATTTAGAAGCACGGAGCCGAGTTGGGTAGCTGAAGCACCTTCATAGACTGTTCCATCAGGTGCAGCTATCTTCAGTACTGTGGTGTAGTCCTGCGTCAGCCAGAAAGTCAGCGTCTGCGACTCACCAGTAGGGCTTACTACTATTATGTCAACCTTAAGAGTCTGCTCTCCACTAATGGCCTCGCCGGGAAGTATCATGTACTCAAATGTTGTTGCAGTAACTTTACTGCCATTTATCTCTCTAACAACTAGCTTCATGTGTGAGAAATGTGAAAAGACATCCTTAATTGATTTCAGCTTAAGGGGCTCTACTACTTTACCAGGAGGAGTTGTGGTAGCTGCAGGTTCTGTTGCTGCAGGTGTTTTAGTAGCTGTAGTTGTTGGGGTCGGCCAAGTAGTTGCTAATTGAGGTGGTGAAGTAGTTGATTCTATCGTTGTTGGTGTTGCTGTCTCTTTTGCTGGCTGCTGTAAGGTAGTGTAGAGAGCTCCTATACCTACTGCTAGTACTACTACAGCGATTAAGCTGATTAATAGTATTGTTCTCACATTTAATCACTTGCTTGCTAGAGCTTGAAATTATAGTTTAAAAAGTATGCGGTATTAAATTAGTGCATTGTGGAGTATACCTTCAGAAAGCATATTCATTCTTTAG
>CAYZJX010000157.1:0-2922 GCA_964479035.1 uncultured Desulfurococcaceae archaeon | reverse complement strand
ACGTAATAGGTAGGACAATTAATTATAGGCCTGTCGTTGCAAGAATTAATGGTCAACCTCTGACAGACTCGAGACTGCTAGGCAAAAAAGCTATTGTATATATAAATGAAGCCACTTTCTATGATCTCAGAGGCGAACTACTAGATATTACTTAGGGCACCAACTGCCAATACATTGATACTGACGTTAAGGTTTGACAGCAAAAATTTTAAGTCTACGTATAACATCATCAACGGTGAGCCGCGGTAGCTCAGCTTGGTGGAGCGCCGCCCTGGTAAGGCGGAGGTCCCGGGTTCAAATCCCGGCCGCGGCTCCACTCTCTAATATCAAATTACTCCAGGACTATAGATATGCCACGGGCATGTCTCCGAATCTTTCTGATTTAACGACCTCGCCTGGTTCTACTTCCGCTGGTATTAATCTAACACCAATACTTCTTCTCTTTACAATACTTAGGAAGTAAGCATCATAGAGTATTTTCTTTAGTTTTTCTTTTTCATGACTCTCTACATTTATGGCTGTCATGTCGATGCCAGCTACACAGTACATTGCTAAGTGCACTAAGTCTCTTACCCTTAATTTACCTTCTATTACCCTCTTCTTAAGTAAGTTATCCTCAGCTACGGGAAGCATTACTTCATTAAATCCAATCACATCTGCCTTCGCATCGATAGCTAGTTGATTAATCAGCTGATTGAGTTTAAATACTGCCCAGCCACTTCCAGGCTCTGGTATACTCGCTCCGTTTATTAACTCTACAATCTCTCCTACACTCTCACTCATCCAAGGTGATAGAGAAAGATCTAGTCCTAAACACCTAACTCCCGTTTCTGCTTCTATTTCCTTACAGAGTGCGAATACCTTCCTTACATAACCAACTAAAGCTCCATACTTACGTGAGTCCCTAATAACCACTTTAAAGAGATCCGCATACCTCAAAGCTATGCTAACACCCCATAAGCCGCTACAAGACGTAGATATCGGAAAATATGGGGTAAGTATGCGCCTCGGAAACACTATTGCTAGCCTAGTAAATACCTCGGACTCACTACCGTGCCTCCATAAACATTCAATATACCAATCCAGTAGTTTTACATCACTGACCAGCACAGAACCAAATAGGTTTTCACTTAACTCTAAAGACTTAATTAACAGCTCATACTGCTCCACACCCTTAACTTCATCCAGATGCAGTCCTGCAACAACTACGCCACACTCGTCAGAAAAATTACTTAAACTCTCTGCCATATCACGCAAGGTACTGCCCTTAACATCTTTAAGGGAAGGAAAGGAAGCTCTGAAGCCCCAGCACTCAAGAGAGTATCTATTCAGTAATTTTCTACTAGCCTCTATAATCGACTTAACCTTATTTGTGAGCTCCTCTGCCTTGCCCTGGTCACTTAGATGCTCAGGAACATGAATAGTTATTGCTCTAATAATTGCCAAGACTAACACCTTGTGAATATTAAATCTGTTGTTTAATTTTTGATATGACCCTTATACCCTCAATTACAGTCCATGGATACTGTCCGCTTTCATCCTTCTCATATTTCTTAACTAGATCCCACACATTGAGTAAAGCCGCAATTACAGCAGTAAGTGCCTCCATTTCCACGCCTGTTCTAGCGCTTGCTCTCACAGTAGCTTCAACCCTCACTCTATCTTCACCAACTACCTGGAACCTCACATCAATAAAAGTAATCGGTATATTATGACATAGCGGAATTAATTCAGGTGTTTTCTTAACTGCTTGAATAGCAGCAACCTTAGCTATAGTAAAGACATCGCCTTTCTCCACTCTACCCTCCTTGATTAGCTCTATGGTCTCCTTTCTTAACCTAATATACCCTTCAGCTATCGCTTCCCTAAAGACTTCATTTTTAGGTGATATATCAACCATCCTAACACTCATGAATACACTACCTAATCTACATTACAACAGAGAGGTTATTGTAACTTTAGCAAAGGTGTTAAGATCTTAAGCTATTAGGCTGTAGCTATGAATAATAATCTGCTGCACCTACTACCGTTACTCGGTTCCAGTAACCTACCTCCTGAATAGCATATTACCTTAGATTCACTAAAACCTATTGAATCAACTATCAACTTAAACTCCGTTGCTGTATATAACCTGAGGGTATCACTAACTAAGTATGACCTACTGATACCTCCTTCCTTAACTATAGTTATTAACCTCTTGAACCTGTTAACACAGTTAACCCAGTCAACCATTTCCTTCCAGTCAGTAAGTACTAAGTACTCGTCCTTTTCTGAACCCTCAACATCCCATATAGCACACCTACCCTCACCTCCCCAGCTGCCTAGTCTAAACATGAACTCGTGCGGATTAGGAGAATCAGCTACGAAGATGCCGCCTCCCCTAAGTACATACTTTACTGACTTCAGGAACTTTATTAGATCATTAAGCTCTCTCATGTAAGCTATTGACGTGAAGAACATAGTTACAGCATCAAACGATCCCTCGCTGAATACCTTACTTAATTCCCTAGCATCACACACAATAAACTTAGCCTTAAGTCCTAATTTCCTAGCTTTCTCCCTAGCTAACTTAACAACCTCCCTATGAAGGTCAGTACCAACTACTGCGTAACCTCTGCTTGCTAACTCAAGAGTAGGTCCTCCAGTGCCACACGCAACATCAAGTACCTCCTTAACCTCACAGGCTCACATAAACAATTAATAATGTAGGATATATACTCATATCAACTGCCTGAGCAGTTCCCTTAAGTATAAATTTGTGTATAAGGTAATTCTTCAGGTAAGCTCTTAGCTACTTTAATTCTTAGGGAATTAAAATATAAAAAACTTACATTTCGTTTCTTAGCTGATTCAGCCATAAGAATTTATGTGTGGCGGGCCCGCGGGGATTTGAACCCCGGACCACCGGCTTAGAAGGCCGGC
>CAYZJX010000156.1:0-2930 GCA_964479035.1 uncultured Desulfurococcaceae archaeon | reverse complement strand
TTAAGGTTATTAGAGGAAGCCCAACAAGACTATACAATATCATACCACCTAAGCCGCCGAATACAGCACCTGTTGCAGGCAGTATAGCACTAACAACAAAGAATACATAAAGTGAGAGTGTCGCAACAACTGCTAGAGCTATGTAAGCCTCAACAAATAATCCTACTTTCTCAGCTATTAACTTCAGGTTCTCAGCTTCCTCCCTGAATAAATCCTGAGTCCTAAGCTCTAAATAATGAAGTACATCACCTCCCGTCCTGACGGTAGTCACATACCCTAGCAGAAATTCCCTATACCTTCTCGACGGGTGAAAGTAAGCATTATTTTCAATTGCCGTAAGTATGTCCCTACCAAATAGCCTCACATCCCTCATAATACGCTGAGCTTCATTTCTAATATACTTAAATATTTTTAACTTTGCAATTCTCTCAATAACCTTCTCAGGTGCTAAGCCTCCTCTAGCCATAGTACTTAGGTAAGCAGCAAAGAAGGGTAGCTCAGACTCAACACCTATAGTCCTAGATGATGCCCTAGATGAAGGATATAATAGGTGGCCGACAAAAACGAACGTAGAAATTAAGAAGGGTGCTAAAATAGTAATAACCTTAATTAGTAGAGGCAGTTCTATTAATGAAAAAATAGATGTTACAGCAATTAAGGAGAATGCTAATGTAAGAGTTGTGTACATTAATGCTCTGGCAACATAAAGTACTGGGTAAGTGTCTACGCCTGCTTTTAGCAGTGTAGGTTCTAACTCAAGTGCACGCACTAGGCGCCTGCCGATCCTGCCAAAAAACACCAATGCTAATCTATCAAAAATCAGAGATACAGCCTTTGTTCTTTTAGCTTTCTTCTTACTCTTCTTCACCATAATGTGCACCGATGCCCTTTAAGGACTTAAGTTCATAAAGTGCTTTCTTGTATATTTCGTCAGGTCTAGCATAGTACTTGTGAACTATTCCTGCAATATCCTTATAGTATCTTATGTCCTTAGCACCCATCCACTGTAAAATTATAGTCCTCCTAATTATTTCGTCCTTAATCCACTCAGCATCCTTGCCCCTGTACTCAGCTATGTTATTAAGAAGCTCGCTTCTACTGATGTCTACTTCAAACTCGTCCTTAGCTGGATTCCACTTGCTTATCGTCGTGTACTCATTGAAGTCCCTGACCTCCCATACCTCTGACACCTTCCTAGCTATGTAGTAAGTACCATCAGGCCTAAACATAGTCACTCTTCTAATAACTAATGCGAAATCAATTAATGATATGTAATTCTCAGGAATATTCATTGGAGGGCTTGTCAGCCTCTTAACCGCAGCATCAATATACTCAGCGTGCATGGTTGTGTTGTGAGTGAGTACCAGCCCCCCAGAGACAGCATAGACGTGCATGTCTGGAACTTCTACATCATAAAGTAATGTATCTTTCTCTATAACATCCACTCTACTCACACGATGCAGACATAAACCACTAATCTCCCTGACCCTGCTGTAGGTTCTGTGAGGTAATCTAATTCCTAAGATTTTAGCCATCTTCCTCTTACTTTCGCCGCCTGAAATCATGATTATGTAGGCTAAGCTATCACTTCCTTTACGGAATCCGCGGGAATTATCAACTACCGTTACGGTTGCATGAATACCTAGCGTTCTAAGTAACACTACTACTGATTCAGCTAACTTCCTATTTACGGTCTGAGCAGTTATTCTAAGGTAGCCTCTCCCATCCTTAAATATGCTGCCATCTGTCATCCAATACCCTTCGATTATCCCCTCTCTGAACTCCCTAACGGACCTAAGTGCTATATCTAGCGGCACACTACGGTCGTAATCTGTCACTTTCCCATGCAGTACCTCATAGACTAGTAATGCAAATATCTTTGATTCTACTACGACTCCGTAAGTGCCTTTATTAAATACTCTAACTTTGATGTTATCTCTGCTTACTCCTATGGATTCCAAAGCTTTAATCAACCTCTCAGCTAATACCTCATCTCTACCTACATAGAAAGTTATCCTCCTCGGTAAGCCATCCTTATCATCATAACCTATTGAGCCATCCCCAAGAAACGCGCCAATGATGAAGCCGAAGTCTTTGTTAAGTCTTAGCTTAATTGGTATTGAGCTCCGCCCTTTTCCTCCATACTTCACACGCAGCTCGCTATACTCAGCCCCTAACCTGAGCCTTCTTAATGCATTGTAAGGGACTGCTACCCTTCTGTACTTCCAGTCATCAATAACCGTGACAGATCTCCCAGTGCTAGCGGCTGCCAATGCTACTACTTTATGAGGTATTTCCCTCAGGAAACTGTCCGCACCCTCAATATATAACTTCGCGCTATATTTCTCGAGTATCTTCAAAACATCTAATTCCGTTAGTTCACCTGTCACAGGCAGTGAAGCAATAGAGACAATAATGTCCCCTTTCTTTAGCTCCTTAGCAGGCTTGGTGATTAGCTTCCCTTTCTCGTAGACTACTACTGGATGGTTTTCATGAACCTCATGTACAACTCCGTCCTCAACGTAAACACGGATGAATCTATTCGAACCCGTCTTCATTACAGCCCTCTTCACCGCCGCCCATAAGGCTTTTCCTTCCTTATACGTTAACACCTCAACATCCTCAACAGATCTTCTTATTATCCCCTCAACAATATCCCTTATTTCGTAGAGATCTACCCTACCATTCACTTTAGCTAGAACTAGTTGATCTCCGGGAAGACATAATCCACCATGACCTGTGTTATGTAGTAGCAGAGGGACGGCTCCACCCATGAATGACTCTGTCTTCGGTACTGAGATGTCGTATACGTAGCCTGAGTACGGCTTCCTCCTAATGCTCTTTACTTCAACAACGATGACGTCACCGTTAATTAATTCATAGATTTTCGTAAGGTACATCTGACATACAGCATCTAGTTTACCTTTCCT
>CAYZJX010000155.1:0-2956 GCA_964479035.1 uncultured Desulfurococcaceae archaeon | reverse complement strand
ACTCCTGTAGGTAGTGGTATGCCATAAGTTGATGCTGCCCAGCCTGCAAGACCTCCTGCTAGTGTGGCAACTATGCCAGGTATATTTACTACAGAGTACTTAGTCCCTGGCCCGAACTTATAGTCCCTCTTAACAACGTACTTGCTTAATATGTAGTAGTCTGCTATTAGTACAGCACCTACAGGAGGTATGAAATACCCTAAGAATGTTCCGAAGGCTATGAATGGATCTAAGCTCATGCCGTAAACTCCTCCCCAAACAGCGGCTATGGCTGTTCCAATGATACCTATGACTATTACCCATTGCCTCTTACTCATCTTACCCACTATGTTAATCCATGCTAGTGAAGCACTCCACAAGTTGTTATCATTGGTTGTCCATTGCCCTAGTATTGCTAAGAGAAGAGCACCAACACCTAGTCCTATCTTAGCTATAGCTACTATTACGTTAGGGCTGCCTGTTAATAGAGTCATTGCAGCTCCAGCAAACAGCAGTGCTGTCATGAATATTAGAACGTGAGTACCCCAGGCAATACTTCCAGACCACTTTTTAACTCCATATCTAGCAACATCAGAAGTTATAACACATCCAGAGGCGTAGACGCCGAAAACATAAGTTATGCCAACCCCTAATGGAGCTATTGTCTCTGGGCGTGCACTCCATAGTGCTTCAAAGCCCCCGCTCACATCAACTGCTCCAAAGAATCCTATGACTATTAGAGCATACCAGAATGGGACTGTTATGTAACTAAGGAGTGCAATAGCGCGAAATCCGTAGTATGCGGTGAGCATCATTAATATGCCGCCCCATATTGATGCCCCGGCGATACTTGTTAAGGGGCTACCGGGGTATATTACGTTAACAGTTATTCCAAACAGCCATGTCTCTACTGCAAACCATATTATTAAGGGTAGTGCCGAAACTATGAGGCTGCCGATCATAGCTCCAATTCTGCCTAGAGGGTACCTAAGGATCATATATGTATTGGCTCTTGTTTTACCACCTATGTATGCAATTAAGCCGCCGAAAATCGCGAGCATGGTATTTCCAATCAGGGCAACAATTATGGTTGTGACAGGGTCGTACATTTGGGCTAGGCCTGAGCCTGCAAATATTGCTGCTACAACAGCCAGTACACCCATGTACACCATAAATACGTTCAGTGTAGACCTACGCTCCTCTGGAGGAACCGTTAGAGTAGCATAATCTCCGTATACATCTTTAACTTCTTTACTATATTCAGAAGACATACACACCCCCTAATAAAGTGGTATTAATACCTCGTAATACTATCTTATCTATAGTATAAAAATTTTATTATTGTATAAAAACACTAAGCAATAATCATATTAGTTAATCGGGCTTACACAAAAGCAGTGGGAACAACTCTGTGTGTACTATAAAATTTTAAATTAATATAGACGAGGGGTAAATAGTGGGTGATTTCTTGAAGCTAAGTTTACTAGGCGAGGACTTAGCCATAAAGAAAATTATCGAAGAATACGTTAGCACGGTTTCCGGAAGTCCTCTAAGTAAGTATGATGATGCCATAGCTTTTCCTATTGATAATTTTTGGGTGTTAGTAAAAATTGATGGCACATCAGCATCAACTTCTAAATATCCTTGGCAGTCCTGGGAGAGCTTTGGCTTCAGAGTGACTTCTTCAGCAGTCTCTGACATTATAGCTAAGGGAGGTAAGCCGCTATTAATAATGGCATCTATTGGAGTCCCAAAGTATTGGGAAATAGATCTATTAATGGACTTAATTAGGGGTATTAAGAACCTAGGTAAGTTCATTAATGCAGCATATTGTGGAGGCGACTTAAACTCTTCAGGAAGTAATGAAGTTTGGTTAGACATAGTGGCTGCTGGCACTGCAAGTAAGATAATACCGAATACACCTTTGCGTATAGGTGACCTGGCTTACATAAGTGGTTGCTTGGGGATGTCAGCAATACCCTACATAGTGTATTCTAAGAAGTTAGACTATAGAGCATGGGAGGATATAATTAGTAAGGCGATGTTTCCGCACCCGCCAATTAAGTTTCTGGACGTAATTAAGAAGTACACTATAATTGCATCAACTGACATAAGCGATGGCTTAAGATCTATACTCAGAATTCTAAAGCTTAATAATGTTGGACTAAAGGTAAAGGAGTTACCACTGTGTGATGAAGTTACGGAGTTTATGCAGGAAACTAAGGTGACAGTTAAAGAAATAGTTAAATATATGGGTGAGGAGGTGGTGATCTTCTTTACTTCCAGTGAAAATATAAGTGGGTGTTATGAATTAGGCGTAATTACAGAAGATACGGGAATAGTAATTAATGGAGAACACATTACTGAAGGTGGTTGGGATAACTTTAGAGGCTTCATAAGTAACTGAGGCTGATGACACCTTCCGCATTAGTTTTTATTTTATACCTATAACTATTACTTAGAGGTGGCTATGTGTTGAGGTCTGAAGTTAGTGAATCCGGTGAAGTCAGTAAGACTCAGAGAGTTCTCAAAGTATCTAAGTATGACCCTATAAAAGGAGTTATCTATATAGCCGACAGAGAAGTAAGAGTGGGTAAGAAGTTACCTAAGATTAGGGAGGGCGAACGCTTTATTAGGTATACTCAGTCAATATGTCCTTACTGTTGTGCGTTGCTGCCTGCAGTAATAGTTGAAAGGGGTAAGAAGTGGTACATCAGGAAGGAATGCCCAGAGCACGGTGAAATTGAAGAGGTATATCAAGGTGATTCAGAATTCGCTAGAAGAGTAGAAAAGTGGTTTGTCGAGGGTAGAGGGCCGCGCTACGTCTACACAGAATTTACTGCTCCCTGTCCCTTCAGCTGTGGATTGTGCCCGCTTCACAAGAATCACACAGCACTAGCTAACCTAGTCCTAACTAACAGGTGTGACCTAGACTGCTGGTACTGCCTTCCGGAATGGGAGGAGGTATTATTCAAAA
>CAYZJX010000154.1:0-2962 GCA_964479035.1 uncultured Desulfurococcaceae archaeon | reverse complement strand
ATGAATTCACCCTTAAAAATATCTAGGTTTACGTTTCTCAGAGCTATGGTGCCCATCCTACCTGTCCTGTAGACTTTCCACACGCTCTCTAACTTAACTACCAGCTTCCGCTGACTCAAGAAGCTCTGCCTCCTCAGCCGCCTTCCTGACTTCAGCTGCGTAGCTCTTAAGCCTTGACCCCGTAACCCACTCTAAGATAGCCATCGCTATGGTGACAATTAAGCTCACAGTACTTACAGCTCCTGCAACCATTAAGACAGCTATGTTTACGGACGCGAGAGATGACAGTGCTGAAGCAATATTGAACAACGCCATTATGATATACACTACACCTAAGGCCTTGACTGACGTAGCTTTAACCTCCTTAGCCACCTTAAGAACTAAGAAGGCAGCTAGCAGCGGCACCACGGCAGCCACGAACGACATCAATTGCACTGGCTGCATAACCTGGATCAGGATTTTAGTTAATTCATTGTTTAACTCAATCAGTACTTGAGGGTTCAGCTGCCCTGAAGAAAGTGCTGCCGAGAACTCAGCTGTATGCTCTTCAAGGAACTTATTTACGGCTGCGTAAGCGCTCTGCATCAGTGAGTTATACATTAGCGCTAGGGATATCGGGGGGATCAGGGAGCATGCGACAACTACGGCAGCTATTCCCCCACCACTAATCTTGAAGTACCTGCCTAAATTAGCTAGGGGCAGCGCTAGAATCGCAGACCATACGGCAGCAAATGATGTAGCTATTAGCATCTTAGGTATTGTGGCAATAACTGTAGTGGTCATGAACTTGATCACATCACTGGGTGAGGCAAAACCCGTAGGTGCTATAGGTGCCAAAGTAGCCATGGCGACCATAGCAAGTATAGTGCCAGCGAAAACAAGCACGATCATTACAGCCCTGATCTTAAACCACTTACCAGCCCTCTCAAGATACTTAACCCGCTCTAAATCAGACTTCTCAACGCTTATGATACCACCCCACTTTACATAAATGTAGGTGGGAAGCAAATAAATTTTATTACAATTCAAACTATTCGACTTTAGAACACATTGTATTCTAAGTATGACCCGCAAAAACCGAATATTTTATGAAGTGTAGACACACTGGTGTCATAAATTTCTATTATTAAGAAGGTACTAGCAAGACAATACTATACAAAACTAGTTTGTACCATGAAGGCATAACCAGTAAGTTTTAGTTTAATTTCATTCAGTGAAATATTGTTTAAAGTTCTGTATGTATTGCGTAGATTACTTAAACACGGTTAATGGTCATGTACTCTGGTATTGCAACTCCACCTTCCTTGCTTTCACGACACTCTACTCTTCCGGAGCTAGCTTACTTTCATAGTATTTTCCAATTAAGTAGACTTTGATGCATATGTTTTACCTAGAGGTATTAGTGTAATTGATATTGCCTCCTAAGTCAGGAGTTTTTCACACTGGAAGGTCATAAGTTGCATAGCGCGTAGTATGTGGGGATTGAGATGGTTCTTATGTAGGATGTATTTAGTAGTGCTGAGGGATGATGCAGTACCTTAAAGAATTCTGTGAGCTTTAATTTGAGTACTCATAACTGTAGAATTAATTAAAAAATACTGTATTGCTTCTTACCTTAAAGTGCTGGTGCTACGGCATGTCTTTAAGCATCCTTATCTTGCTCTCTGCTAGAACTGAGTAGGTTGACTCGATCGATTCGATCAAGGTTGACTTGAAGTTTTCTTTATACAGCCTCCTCAGTAACCTTATTGTGAGCCCCCTAGGCGTTATCACCATGTTTCTTAGTTTTGTTAACTCGGTTTCCTGTAGTGATTTTGCTGTTCCTTCAATGAGCTTGAGGACTGCCTCCTCAGCTACCCCCTGCGGTATGCCGATAGCCAAAGAGGCAAGCATTAGTGCGTCAGTAATTTCCACAATAATTGCAGGTCCACACCCTGATATTACCGTTAGTGCATCAAGCACATCCTCACTAACCCAAGCAGTACTTCCTAGTAGCTTGAATAATTCCTCAACTACAGACCTTGAGTAAGCGTCTACATGTTCATGAGCAGCTAAAGCAGTGAAGGACTCGCCAACCATGACATTTATGTTGGGCATGGCCCTGAACAACTTAACATCCTCACCAGATAGTCTAGACTCCCACCACTTTATCGGGACTAAGGCTGCAGCAGACACTAAAATCTTTCCTTGCATAAAACCACTAATTTCCTCAACAACATCCTCAACCTGACTTGGCTTAACACTGACGATTACTACATCACTTGCAGATGCTAAGTACTTATTGTCATGTGTGGTCTGAACACCTAAGGACTTAGCCCTCTCTAGGGACCTGGTGGTTCTTGCAGAAGCGATTATCCGTAAGGAATTATTCTGCTTACTTAGAAAGCCTTTAATGAGAGCACTACCTAGCTTTCCAGTACCTATAATTCCTATTCTTAAACCCTGGAATCAAAACACCTCACACCTACATCAGCAACTACCCATAAGTAGTATTTAAATCTTTACCTTAAGGGAAGGTACATCACCGCTTAATATAAGGCACTTAAGGATTTAAGATGAGTACTCAAGCTTCTTCCATATAATGAAAGTACAAGTTATGATGATCTCCTAATTACTGCTGCTAGTACCCCTATATTCAGAAAGAGCATTACAGCTCCTATAGTCATTGGTAGTGTGGGTACGATGCTGTACAGCATGCCACCCACCCAAGGAGCTGGTACTGCAGCTACAGACCGGTAGAAGTTACTGCGTGCGTATGTTCTCCCAAGCTCCGACTTAGCTGGCACTATACTGGGTATTGCTACGTTAAAGCTCGGTGCCCACAGAGCTATTGATAGCCCCACTAAAGACATAGCTAAAATCATTAACTCAGGAGAATAAGCGAAAACTATTGTTAATGCTGCCAGAGCTCCAGCGACCTCGGAGGCCAGTATAGCTGGGACCCAACCACGCTTATCTACCA
>CAYZJX010000153.1:0-2981 GCA_964479035.1 uncultured Desulfurococcaceae archaeon | reverse complement strand
TATCAGTGATAGCATAACTATAATGAATCCTACGAAGATTAGCAGCATACCTAAGGTAAGTATTAGTGTGTTCACTCCCACCCACCCAACAATTAATTACTTGACCCCTAATCAATACTACCTACATGTAGTACACGCAAAATAGTTAAGTTTACGGTTTTATAGTCTTCTAGGTGAATTACCGAGTTGAGGGTTACGAGAGATCTGAGAAGTGAAGAGGCAGTAAGACTCTTAATTAAATTGCTGGGTCTTAATCACATACACCCTGAGAAAGTAAGGGTTGTTAGGTCGAATTCTAAGTCCATGGCCTACGCTAGGCTGTGGGGACTGAGTAAAGTTCTTCAAGTAGGCCTAGATATTAAGCCGTCCTACGTTATTGAGTTAATAGACAGAAATTTCAGCAAGCTTGACTGTAGTGAAAAAGTACGGATAGTAGTTCATGAGCTAATGCATATTCCTAAAACATTCAGCGGCCACGTTAGACCACATAATGAAGTATTCAAGAAAGAACTGAGGAAGTATTTAAGAATTCTCAGAAAGCTGAAGAATAGTAGTGAATTCCAAAGAATATGCAAGTTACTTAGTTAGGCATGATCTACAATTCTTTAGTGTAAATTGAGTATTGAGTTATATTATGCACCTGAAATTACTTGCTTTTCTGTAAGTTTGGAGTACGTGTAGTTATCTGAGTTACTACTACAGAGCCATCAGTATCCGGAAAGCTAATTACTAGGTCATGCATATAGTCTATTGAATTAGGTCTTAAATCCTTGTACTTCTCTGCTCAGGTGTGGCTATGTACGCAATCAAGGTGTGTAGGAGAAGGTTCTCCAACCCGCTACGTACTGTCTTAACTCAGTACCAGATTCTATACTACTTTCCTATGCCGTATTTCTTAGGCAAGGAACTGCTGAGTGCTACAGTGCTAATGCATGGGTGGTGTCGATAGTGGAGGTTCTAACGCCGTCTTATGCCATCTTTGCTGTCCTGCTAGCTCTCGGCTTCTTGCTTGGGAGTCTCCTCCGTAAGGGTGGGCTATCTCCCGCTATTGGTTACCTGCTTGCTGGATTAATCATTGGGTTCGTTTTGGAGGTTCCTAAGGAGTTATCTGGCTTACTTACTTTCTTAAGCGAGATAAGCATACTGCTGCTCTTTTTCGAGATAGGATTTGAAATCCACATAACTAGGCTTGAGTACATTAGGGGGTTCCCTCTCTACATATCAGTCCTAGAAATGTCGCTTGCAGCACCCATTACAGTCGGAATCGTAGCAGCCCTAGGAGCAGAGCTTGAGGAAGCCCTCGTTCTAGGCCTCATAGCTAGCTTCTCCAGCACCGTATTCACGTATAAGCTCCTTGAGGAGTTTAAACCTAGCAGAAAGGAAATTTATAGAACAGTGCTCATGGTCGCTGCCGTCGAGGATGTTATAATTGTTATAGCACTAGCTATGATTCGAGGAACTACTGCGTTTCCATATTTATTTATATTAGAGATAATCGCCTTCGGGCTAGCAATATTCTTCCTCAGCCTTGAGTTCGCGAAGAGGGTGCTCTCAAAGATAATTAGGCCTGATGACAGCGGCCTCATACTCATCATATCCTACGGCCTGCTTCTCGGACTCACTACTGGCTACCTAGGACTGAGCCCTGCCTTAGGAGCGTTTATAGCTGGCCTTACAGCATCTAGTCTAGCTGTGTCTGAGGATCTTATTAAGATGTTTAAGCCTGTCCGCGCTGTATTCCTAGTCCTCTTCCTTGTGTCGATGGGGCTGAATATATCATCAATCTCTTTAGCAGTCAATACGCTACTCTTAATTATAGCGTACGCAGTAGTAATTAGTGTAATTCACACATTCTCAACATTAATTTCGTCAGTCATAGCAAGTGGACTCGGCATCAGGTACGGTATGGAGACCGGTTTCTACTTATCAACGGTTAGTGAGCTGGCTCTAGTAATAGCATATTATGCCACGCTTGCTGGCGTAGCACCACCCTATATTCTCGCTGTCGCAGCTCTCTCAATAATTTTCGGTTCCCTCACAGGCTCGTATCTAACTGGTAGGAAGGGAACTCTAATACCTAAGTTCATTAAAACGCTCACACTGGAGAGAGCCTCTATGCTAGATGACATAGCGCTAAGACTCAGGAGAATTGTTGAGGGACCAGTACATAGCTGGGTGCAGAGCCTCTTTAAGACAATTATGCATAGTGTTGGTGAACTCCTAATTACTCTTCTCGTAATATACGTAGCGCTAGCAGAAATCTATACTTGGATGGGTATGAGAGCACTGATTCCCACAGCACTGATTGCGGCGCCACTGGCAGGAGTCATTGTGTACAGACTCGTGAAGAGGACGCAGGCATCAATACATAAGTTGCTGACAAGCATTAGTAGAGAAATGGCTCCCCACCTAGAGGTCCTGGTGCACAGGCTGCTATTCCTCATAATCGTTATTCTTACAGTGGAGCTAGCATCGCTAATAGCAATATTCAGGTATACCCGCGTATTTGAGGCAGTAATTGGTAGAGAATACCTAGGAATAATAACTGTCTTACTTACGGTAGTTCCAGCTCTGGTAGGCACAGCCGTGGGTGCTTACTTAGTAATTCACTGGTGGAAGTCCATACGAACAATTAGCTAATCTTCTGCAGCTTCCTAAAAAGTTCGGATTTTCTAATAATGAATTAAGATATTTTATTAAGGGCAAGGTTTAAATACGTATTTTTACCGCGATTTTCGGTGCTTTAAATTGCATGACTTAAGGAAAATACCCGGTTACTCTCCTGGAAAGCCCCCTAAACCTATTTTCGATGTAGACTACCTTGATGAACTGAAGGCTACTTGGGGTGAGGATTGGGGTGCTCAGTCAGCTGTTGGTAGATTGAGAAAAGTTCTTCTTCACCGTCCTGGCGATGAGAATAAGTCCTCTATTATAGCTGAGGATCCTGCATTCTTTAACTTACCTGAGGGCTTACCTGATCT
>CAYZJX010000152.1:0-3010 GCA_964479035.1 uncultured Desulfurococcaceae archaeon | reverse complement strand
CTTACCCGTACATGTACCCGTACTCTCCGCCACCCCAGCAACCTCAGCAGACTCAACAAGCTCAAGCACCCCAGCAATATCCAGTATATCCTCCAACGCCGCCTTATCCTCCTTATCCACCGCCACCGCCGACACCTGAGGAAGAGTTAGAAATGCTTGAGGAATACAAAAAAGAGCTTGAGGGAGATCTCAGGGATCTTCAAGAAGAACTAAGGAGTGTTGAAGAGAGAATTAAGGAGCTTAAAGAAATGATAGGTAAGTCATCAAGAGGTAGTTCAGGGTTTTGATGAAATACATAAAGGTGAGTTAATGGGCTACGGACACGGACGTGGAAGAGGCAGGGGATGGGGTAAAGGAAGTTGGGGAAAGCAAAGAGGATGGGAAATATTTCTCCAGCAACCTCAGTTGCCATTACATACATATGGAGTTAGGGTGGCAGCACCAGTAAGTGATAGGAATGGTGTAAGTTCCATAATATCACAGGTATTTGCTAGATCGCAGTACATAGCAATAGTCGATATTAAGGGTAGTGAGATAGTATCGGTGAACATCCATAGCAATCCAGCTGCTGCAGCTCCTCAGGGAGCCGGACTTGTGCTAGCTCAGTGGTTAATATCTAATAATGTAAGAGTTGTTCTAACACCAAATATAGGTGCTAACTTAGCTCAAGCTCTAGCTCAAGCAGGCATTTATGCATATCAAGTACCATCAAATATAAGGTTAATTGATGCACTCAGGTCTATTGGGTTGGTCAAGTAGTCATGGTAACTTACTAATCGTTTTTTAAATAAAATCTCCAAGATACGTATTAATGTGCATATATTTTCTTAAGCATTATGGGTACAGCTATAGAAGACACTATAATTAGAGTTAGGAGCGCGCTGTAAACGTGGTAGGACATTATACCTAGCTCGAGCGCCATGGCAGCAGTAACTAGCATAACCTCAGCTCTAGGCACCATGCCTACACCTACAATAAGCGCAGTCTTCTTATCAAAACCAAGTAGTCTAGCGGTTAGTGCGCATCCCAATATTTTAGATATAAATCCAAAGACTAAAATGGTAATTGCCGTGATAATGAATGTCCCGGTTAGGAATGTTCGGGCTACCTCTTCTAGATTAACTAATGAACCTGCGTAAACAAAGAATAAAGGTGTAAATATAGCTACTAGAGGGTATATTCCAGTGGCTATTCTCCTTCGTAGATAGTAATGACTTGAGAGGCCAAGACCGAGCGCATATGCGAGGAGTATTGCACTTAACTTAACGTAAATAGCTAGGTAGGAGAGGAGTATTAGAATTATGAAAGTTATTGTAAGATGGAATGCTTCAACCTTCATTAATTGTGAGAGCTTCATTAAGGGCTTAGGCATGCGTTCAAAGCTAAAAACTATTCCTGTCCAAAAGGCGAATGCAAGTATTGTAGTACCAAGTATTGAGAACGGGTCTAGGGCCCCCTTAGCAATACCTACCATGATGCTAATTAATGAAAGACCTAGTACGTCATCAACCACTGCAGCCCCAACAATAACTCTAGACTCGACACTCCCAAGCCTACCTAACTCCTCGAGAGTTTTAACGGTGATGCTTACTGACGTAGCTGAAAAAGCTACGCTCAGTGCTAGAGTCTCATTATATGGTAACCTTAGTACTAACCCAGCAATAAAACCACACGCTAGAGCTCCTATCACACCTCCGCAAGCTACTAATCCAGCCTTCTTAAGTCCTCTCATAAATTCTTTAGTGGTTTCACCTAATCCAGCATAAAATAGCATTACTATTATTCCTACTAGAGCAAAAGCATAGCTCACAACGTCAATTTTAAATCCGACTATAGCTAGCGCTAACCCAGCAATAACGTATCCAACAACTCTCGGAAGTCCTAACCTAACTACAAGTGCTTCGAAAAGCTTTGCTAGGGCAAGCATTAAAGCAATATTTAGCATCCACGCAAAGACAATAGTTTCGTCATTCATATTAACACCAGCTTTGCCGTCACGGTACTATACATTACTTACCAATAATATAAAGTCCGAACCACAAGTTAATAGGTGCTTCTGCACATATACACCAGGTGCTATTAATTTAGAGAAATCAGCAACGTATTACTTAGAGTTAAATGAGAATTAAGCATATTTATGTGTATGAATCCGCACCTGTATGGCGTATAAAAATGAACTATTTTTGTGGTAATAGGTTTAGGGTGAAGACGTATAATTAAAAATTTTTTACCTAAAATAAAAAAATAATTTGAGGCGTTAAGGTTTGGCGTACGAGAGGCCCGTTATTAAGGTGATTCCTCCTGGCCCTAAAGCTAAGGAAGTAATTAAAAAACATAATAAGTACATTGTGACAACAACACATGATCCGGAGGTACTGCCTCTAGTTATTGAGAGAGGTCAAGGGGTCTGGCTAATCGATGTTGACGGTAATGTGTACTTAGACTTCTCATCAGCTGTTTCAGCATCAAATTTGGGGTACCCTACGCACCCTGAAATTAAAAAGGCCATTATTGAGCAGCTCGAAAAAATAGCGCATGCAGCAGGTACGGACTTCTATAATCCATATCAAGTAGCTTTAGCTGAGAAACTAATTAGTATTGCTCCAGGGAGTTTTGAGAAGAAGGTATTCTTCTGTAATAGTGGTACAGAGAGTATTGAGGCTGCATTAAAGGTAGCTAGGTATGCTACGAACCGAAAGTTATTCATAGCCTTTATAGGGGCGTTTCATGGCAGGACTCTGGGGTCCTTAAGCTTAACGGCTAGTAAGCCAGTACATAAAAAGAGGTTCTTCCCGACCACTCCGGGTGTAGTGCACGTTCCCTATCCTAACCCCTATAGGAACCCATGGCATATTGATGGATATGAGTATCCCGACGAGCTGGTTAATCGAGTGATTGAATATATTGAGTACTGGCTGTTCAGTCACTATGTACCAGCAGATGAGGTTGCGGCTATTGTAGCAGAGCCGATTCAAGGTGAAGGAGGGTATGTAGTGCCTCCAAAGAACTT
>CAYZJX010000151.1:0-3029 GCA_964479035.1 uncultured Desulfurococcaceae archaeon | reverse complement strand
TCTAAGCCTATAGCTGGGAGGCATCAAGTATTAGTAATGATAAAGGCTAGCGATGATGGCTGGGGTTTAAGTAAGGTCAAGCTACTATATAAAGTAGAAGATGGGAAGTCGTGGAATGAAGTCAGTGCACTACGCACAGGACCTGGCAGGTACCAGGCAATAATACCGCCATTAAATATATCATCAATAACTATTAAAGCGGTAGCAGAAGATTGGGCAGGCCATAAATCTGAGAGTTCGGAACGTAAAATAACGTACGTATACCCAGTAACGACCACCTCACCTACTACCACTATACCCACAACAACTTCGACAGTAAGTACACCTGTTTCAACCACTTCATCACCTACCACTACTCCATCATCAACAACCACAACACCTTCCCCAATAGCGACCACACCACCAACCACAACAACTTCATCACCTACTCCAACTATTACTTCACCAATATCCACAACTTCTGTTCCAATAACCTCCGTGACTACTTCCACATCACCTACTACACCGGTACAGCAGCCTTCTCAAGGACCTTCACTAGGGCTAGTAGCAGGTATAGCTATCGTAATCCTACTTGCAGTTGTAGCCGTTGCCTACTTCATGAGGCGGAAGTAAAACATTAATTTAAATCACTTTTTAATTTTAAATTACTAGATACTTTAGTGGATGATGACTCCGCTGTGAATGAGATTCGATGATTAAGGACTCGAGCTCTGAACACAAAAATTAATATTTGAACTACCTTGTAGTACAGTGTAGTGTACTAATATATAAATACTTTGACTTTGTCTAGTTAGTGGTAATGGGGGGTGAGTAAGGTCAGGGACATAGCAGTATGTGAATTTATTGATGTTGCACTTCAATCTATTGACTCACAGGTTAAAAACTGTCTCAGATATGGCTTAGCTTGCAGGGATCCTCCAGCAACAAGTTCTATATTTCTTAGGGATGCATTAGGGCTTACTGAATTTAGAGTAAAGAGGTTCTGGAAGGTAGCTAGCGCACTAAGTAAGACACGGCTAACTATATATAAAGTTAAGAATATAGAGTTTGACCTGCTCTTAGCTAGGGAGAAAAGCTCGATCCACGTAATTGATGGAATTCTATATGTTGACTCATTTGATTGTGAATCATGTAAAAATATGTGTCGTGAAATAGCTAATACTAATTCTCTTTACCTTTATATTAGTGGCTCAATAGGGGGTAATAATCTCAAGGTTAATGCTGTTTATGTATTAAAGAAGGTAGCTGAGGCATTCCCAGACTGTTACTCAGCACTAATTGAGCTTACTCGAGCATTAGCACTTAGTGGTGATGTGAAGAAGGTCGTGAAGGGAATTACATGTTTATTCAAGATACTAAGAGAAAGTAAGAAGCTTCTTAGTGAAGTACTCCCTATTATTCCACGTAATGTAAATGAACTTCTCATAATATCTCCAATTCTAGGTAAGCTGACTAGGTCATTAGTTGCGCAGGGATTCGAAATTATTCGTTTGCTCAAAGGTAGATAGTAAAATAGATTTTGAAGATTACTGACAGGTAAATCAATTAATAAACTACCCCAATGACGTATCTTAATTAACCATTGAACCACCTTACTTAATTCAAATGCATGTAAGACTTTAATGGGTTAGATATAGAATGAGAGTACTATTGGCCCTGCCACCCGACGTCCATAGCTTAGAAATATATAGAATTGCCGGGATAAATGCACCACCTCTTGGTCTTGCATGGATAGCTGCTGTGCTTGAGCAGCATGGCCATAAAGTCAAGATAATTGATACACCTACACTTAGGGTAACTTTAAAGGAATTTATTACTGAAGTTAAGTCTTGGAACCCTGACTTAATAGGTATATCCTTACAGACTCCCACAGCACCTAAGGGTTATAGGGCTATTCTTCAATTAAGAAGAGAGCTACCTGATGTGCCAATAGTAGTTGGTGGTACACACCCTACCTACATGTATGAAGAAGCTCTGAACAATGGTGCAGATATTGTTGTGAGAAGGGAAGGTGAGTATACGGCACTAGAGCTGGTAAACACCCTAGAGTTAAAGGGATTAGACTATAGTGCGCTAAGGAAAGTTGATGGTATAGCCTTTAGAGATAAGGACGGTAAGGTTGTAGTTACTAAACCCAGACCTCTTATCCGAGATCTTGACGAACTTCCCTGGCCTGCGCACCACCTTCTTCCTATGGACAAGTACACTCTATTCAATAAGCCAATAAGAGTAGCTCATGTAATGGCTAGCAGGGGCTGCCCTTACGGCTGTTTGTACTGCATAACGTCTTACTACTGGGGGAGGAGAATTAGGTTTAGGTCAGCAGAAAATGTAGTTCGTGAAATAGAGTACTTAGTTGAGAAGTACAAGGCTAAACAAGTAGTATTTACAGATGATGAGCTAGTAGTTAACAAGAAGTTCATATATGACATGGTTAAAGGTCTTAAAGAGAGAGGGCTTGATGTAACGTTTGCTTGTGGAGCAAGAGTAGATCACGTTAATAAAGAATACTTAAAATTCCTATATAATTCTGGGTGTACAGCACTTTACTTTGGAATTGAGTCAGCATCTCAGTCAACTATAGATAGAATAGGTAAGAAGATAACTCTTGATCAGGCTCTTAAGGTGTTTCGGTGGGTTAAGGAATTAAAGGGATTTGCTGCCGGCAGCTTCATACTTGGGTTTCCGTGGGAAACTATTGAGGATATGAAAAAGACTATAAATTTCGCTGTCAAGCTTGACCCTTCCTATGCTCAATTCACGGTTTTGACACCCTTCCCAGGTACACCACTGTTTGAGCTGGCAATTAGGAATAATTTAATAGTGGACTGGAATTGGGAGCATTATACAACTATCAAGCCTGTTATGAGGGGCTTTTACTTTACTGCTGAGCAGCTGGGTAAAATGCTGCTTTATGCTTACAGGAAGTTTTACATGAGATTTTCGTTTTTGTGGAGGGAGTTAAAGGCTGGTAGGCTAATGGACGTGATCTCTATACTAGCGCGTGAAATAGGTCGTATGATTAGTGA
>CAYZJX010000150.1:0-3036 GCA_964479035.1 uncultured Desulfurococcaceae archaeon | reverse complement strand
TGCAGCAGTAGGTCAAATTGAACCATAGCTATGATAATTAGCGCTATAGCAGATACTGCCATTGGGAGAACTGCTCCAGCTAAATTAACTAAAATTGAGCATAATCTTCTGGCTTGAAATCTTATTGTCTGATAAATGAGTGTATTATCTACTTTAACAACCACAGGCTTTATGTATTCCTCATCAAATAATTCATCCTTAATGTAAATATTGATATTACCTGTAAGAAAGATTAATACTGATAGGAGTGCTGCTAAGTATATGATTATGTTCTGACTTAAGTAAAGAAAGCTTAAGAACTCCTTAAACATAAGCGCTGAAACAACCGCTAGTACCGACTCAAATATTCTTCTGCCTGTCAATACATCATTCCCGGTTGTTAAACTCTACTGTTGCTTTATTTTAAAGCACATAGTTCTTTTAGCTAAGCTAACATTTTAACCTTAATACCTACAAAAATCTAGGTGCTCTATTAATGCTATCAGTAATTAAGGCTTTAATGGAAAGTGTAGATCTGGCGGTATACTCATATGTAAAGCCGGGTGCTCCACATAGGTTCTCACCTTACTTTAAGGATCTACACTCATTTATTCTTACATTCACGTCAGCTCTAGACGCGTATGCCGCTTGCGCAGAAGCTGGGTTTTCTGTAGCTGAAGGTAGGGTAGGCTTTACTAGCCTAAAGATCGGTGATTTGCTTAAGGACACATTACGCTACTCATCACGTAGGTTGGGTTCTCGTAACGCACCCGAGTTTCACGTAGTTATGGTTCCAACTGTTGTGGCTTCGGCTTATGCTCTGAGATTAGGAAGTAAAAACTTTATTGAAGGTTTTAGAAAGGGATTAAGCGATACACTACTGTTTAATGACGTGTCGGAAACTGTTAAGGCTTATGAGTCGCTGAGGGCGTACGGCGGTAGGTACTCATCAATAATTGAGGGCTTAATGCTAACTCCAACAAAAATTAAGTTAGAAAGCGTTTCTATTCACGATCTTTACACTGAAATAGGAAGAGAGGACCTTGTACTAAATTACTTTACTGGGAAGCTAAGTACATTGATCTCAGCTTCTAGTACTTTTGTGAGTACTTATTTAAAGCGCGGCGATGCTAATAAAGCAGCTGTAATAGCTTATGGTAAATTAGTTGAGGACCTACTAAATATCAGGTTATTGAATTACTTAGAGAAGAGCTCGTTTACTGATCTCTTAAAACTCGATAAGGAACTTCATAGCAGGAGGACATCACTTCAATATGTGACTCCATTACTATGTGTTGCTATTTTCTTAGGATTACTAATGATACAACATTAATTAGTATAATTAAGAAGTAGTGAAGCTATAAAATTAGCTTATTAGCTTATACTTAATTAGAATTACCTCTTAGCTGTTTGGCCTAGAAATGACAGTATGCTTTTTCTAGGACTTACTTCAATGACCGTTATACCCTTTCTAGCAGGAAGGGATACATTATATATCTTAACGGAATCTATTACTGCCTCCGTAACCCTAGCGTTATGTGCGTGTGCATGAATTACTATATCTGGCTTAATTTCTCTAATCACTTTCTCCATATCCCTAGACCCCATATACGGGTATATTTTTTCAGGCTCGCCACGCACAGTAATCATTGTCGGTGCGTAATGAGTTATTAATACAATAATGTCCGCATGTCTTCTTACTTCACTTACTAGACTCTTAATTATGTGGGGTCTCCTCTTGTAAACCACCTCTAGTTCGGGCTTGTGTCTCCGCTGCCAGAATGTCAGCTTTTCTAATGCTCCTCGAGTGCCGATAAATCCTACCTTTATATTCCTGACTACTATAAGAGATACTGAATCATTGAGCCAAATTATTTCCGGGTACTGTTTTATGAAGGTCCCCTCTAATTCGTGGTATTCCTCATTACCGAAGACGGCAATAATTGGAACACCCGGATACTTAGACCTTACTTCATTTACTATGTACTCTAAATCATCCACTTTACCTTCATCAACCATGTCACCAGCAAAAACGAAGACATCAGGCTTAAAGCCCACGAGCGTCCTCAGGGATGCTTGAAATACACTGAAGTAGCGTTTGCCATGCACATCACCGACTGCACATATTCTTATTACACCCACGCACTTCACCTCCTTAATACTTGCAACCCAGATATTATGTATCGTTGTTTTGGGCTATGTTTTAATCTCCATATAGTAAAAGCTTTTTAATCTAATTAATTAAAACCATGAGGTGCTGGATATGGTCAGCTTAATGGGTACTAATGCCGGCGGCCACCTCGGCTGGGTAACTAAAAGATGCAGAATATGTAATAGAAGACTAATTGTTGGTAAGGATGTGGTCTATATATGTCCGAAGTGCAGTAAAACAAAGGGTGACGTGTGTTTCTGTCCAGGAGACTACAAGGTACTTCATGGGAAGTGCCCTTATTGCGGAAGTGAATTAATGCCTGTACTTTCGTAATTAAAGGATAAAGAATACTAGAAATTATTCTAAACCCTCCCAGATAATCTGCTGCAGACACTACTTATGTAATTAATTACTGCTCTGTAAACCGCTTTAGGCTCTAAGCTATCTCTAACTCCATAAGCTATGAAGCCTATTGATCTCAACTTACCTAAAACTTCAGCGCCTTCAATTACTACCTGAACTGTATTCTCCTTAATTTCAACTACTGATTTCTCACTATAGCATACCTTTACCTCACTAATACTTAACTCATCATTTATCTCAAAACACCAATCTAGAGCTGGTAAATCACCAATTACTAAACACTCACTACCGTCACAAATGTAGACTATCTTAATGTGGTCATCAATTACGTACTCCTTAATGTCCACCAGCATCACCGTTTCATACATCACAAAAACATTATTAAGACGAGGAAGTGGTAGCCGGGCGGGGATTCGAACCCCGGTCACGGGGGCTCTCCCAGCAGATCCCGCTACCTAACCCCAATGTCCACATTTTTTAATACCCTTAAAAAGCTTACTTATATTATGATGTTCACAATGTCAAATATATCGAAGTATGTG
>CAYZJX010000149.1:0-3048 GCA_964479035.1 uncultured Desulfurococcaceae archaeon | reverse complement strand
ATTTACTGTCTTAACTAACTCCTCACTCACTGCTCCCACCTGCCTTACCTGAAATAAGCCAGCATGCCACATGATGTCCTGGCTCAACTTCAACTAGTGGAGGTTTCTCCTTCCTACAAATGTCCATAGCATGCGCGCACCTTGGGTGGAACCTGCAGCCTGGCGGTGGCTCAATTAAGTTCGGCACGGTCCCTGGAATCGATTCGAGTCTTTCAATCTTAGTTAGTGGGTTGGGTACAGCTCTTAAGAGTGCGCGTGTATATGGATGTATTGGGTTCTCGAAGACTCTTCTCATAGGGCCTAGCTCAACTATGTTGCCAGCATACATAACTGCAACCCTGTCGCACATTTCGGCTACTAATCCCATATTGTGGGTTATGAGAATTATTGTCATGTTCCTCTCTTTCTTAAGCTTCCTGAGTAGTGCCATAATCTGTGCTTGAATAGTTACGTCTAAGTATGATGTGGGCTCGTCAGCAATTATAATTCTTGGCTGGTTACTGAGTCCGATCCCTATAACACCCCTCTGCTTCATTCCTCCACTGAGCTCATGCGGGTATGCCTTAATTCTCTTTTCTGGGTCAGGCATGAGAACAGTCTTCAGGACGTGGACAGCCTTCATGAACGCTTCCTTCCAATCCTTGACGGTCCTGTGCTCAATCATTGTCTCTCCTACCTGGTAGCCTACCGTATAGAGTGGGTCTAGGGATGCCGCAGGATCCTGAAATATGTAAGCTATCTCCCTACCTCTTATTTCCCTGAGCTTTTCTTCAGGCAGCTCAGTCAGATTAATTGCCCTACCATCCCTAGTGTAGTAGATTACCTCACCACTCTCTATTCTTCCCGGGCTCTGAATAAGCTTCGTTATTGCCTTTGACGTAACCGTCTTACCGCAACCCGTCTCACCTACTAGGCAGAAAGTCTCCCCATCACATACTGTGAAGCTGACTCCGTCAATAGCCTTAACTACACCTGCGTACGTGTAGAAATTAATGTACAGGTTTCTGACCTCTATTATTGGCTTACATGACTTACTCATGCACATCACCTCTTCTTCTTAAGCTTAAATTCTATACTCCTCCTGGTCCTAGGGTCGAGCACGTCTCTTAATCCATCACCTAGTAAGTTGAACCCGAGCACTGTTATGAGAATGAAAGTGCCTGGCAGTAGACTAAGCCACCAGTACCCCCTATATAGCCACCTAGAGCCGTCAAACACGATCCTACCCCAGTCAGCAATTGGTGGCTGAGCGCCAACACCTAAGAAGCTCAGTCCGGCTTCAGTTAGTATTACTCCACCAACATCAAGTGTTATTATTACGAGTAGGGGTGCCATAATATTCGGCAGTATGTGCTTGAACATTACACCCCACGAGCTCATACCTAATGCCCTGGCAGCTTCAACGTAGACATTCTCCTTAGCAGTTAGTGTGCTTCCACGTACAACTCTAGTGTAGAGTGGCCACCACACAATAACTACAGCAATAACTACTGACAGCAGGCTCGCAAGCCTCGGAGCATCTGTGGGGTCCAGCGCGAATAGAAACAGCAGAAATGCTTGAATTTGCGGGTTTGCCTCAAGGAAGGGCTTTATCCTATCTGGTAACGTGGCTGCGAAACCTATAGCAAGTATTAATCCTGGGAATGCTAGGAATATGTCAGTGATCCTCATTATGACCTCATCTATTTTCCCGCCATAATACCCTGCTATGAGCCCCAGTACAACCCCTATTAGCGGACCTATGAGCATGATAAGCATCGTCACAATTAGAGACGTTCTCGCACCATAGAGTATTAAGCTAAGCATGTCACGCCCATAGTCATCTGTACCTAGGTAGAATATCTCGCCGCCAGGTCCCTCAGTACCTGGGTACACGAACCTGTAGTTCGGGTTCTTGAAGGTGAGTATTTCATTGTACTTATAGGGTGCTATTATAGGGCCGAAAATGCCCATAATTAAGAATGCGGCGACTAGTATGAGCCCTATAATACCTGTCGGCGACCTATTCAGAGCATACAGCATTAGCTTCCACTCATCCAGCCTTGACTTATTCCTCTCGCTCCAGCCAGGCTTTACGAGGTCTAGGAACTTACCTATAAAGGCTATGAATGCATCACTTACCCTATCAAGAATCTTCTTCTCATATACCTCTTCAGCACCCACGTCGTATCACCTCAGTACCTAACCCTCGGGTCTATTAGGGCGTAAGCTATGTCGACAATTAAATTAGCTATCATATATATCAGTGCTACTAAGAAGACACTGCCTATTAGTGCTGGGTAGTCGAAGTTCCTAATTGCCTGAACCATGTAGCGCCCTAGCCCTGGAATACCGAATACTGTCTCAGTTATTGGTGCACCAGCAAGGAGTCCGCCGAACTGAAGCCCTAGCACAGTAACTATTGGTACTAATGCGTTTCTCAGCGCATGGACCATGAGTTTAGCTTTCCTGAGCCCTCTCGCTCTACCGAACTCTATGAAGTCCGATGTCCACGCCTCCAGAAATGAGTTCCTGGTCAGCCTTGCTATAGTTCCTATACCTATGAAGCCTAGCACGAACGCAGGTAGTGCTAGCCTTGAGATCACCTGCCATGCTACATTGTACTCACCTAGTATTAAGGCGTCCAGAATAAGCAGCCCTGTAATTCTCTGACTGGGTTCTGCTAGCCCTGCAATATCTATTACTCTGTATTTGACGAAGAACAGGAATATTAATAGGTAACCAAGCCAGAAGACAGGAGATGAAACACCTGTTAAGGCAAATATCCTCACTACAGTATCTAGTATGCTGTCCTTCTTCAGGGCTGATATAATTCCTAGTGGTATACCAATTACTATTATATAGACAAACGCCATTAGCGTCAGCTGTAGTGTTATGAAGAACCTTCCGTATTCGGTGCCTGCCCCAGCTACCCCTCCTGCTGTTCCGAACAGCAGGTCATCCCATATTTTATTGTGAGTTCTTGGGCTAATGATCTCATTCTTAATGAGTTTAGACATTAGAAAGATGTACTGAACGTGCCACGGCTCGTTGAGCTTGTACTCCTCA
>CAYZJX010000148.1:0-3054 GCA_964479035.1 uncultured Desulfurococcaceae archaeon | reverse complement strand
ATGTCTTTAATAGCATCTCCTATAAGATTTGTCTCGGTGGTATACACGGATCTCACTGATTTCATTAAATATGAAATTTCGAAATTTATTGACGTAATTGTGAGCCAGTATGAAAAGCCTCTGAACATGAGCTTAAGTAAGACAGAGTGCGGCTATGCATTCGGTGCTGGCGACTCCCTTGCAGCTGCACTAGCTGCACAATATCTATCCTCACTCAGATTCCCGGCTATTGATCCAATAAGCTTAGCAATTTATATAAGTAGGTCGTATGCTGCCAGGAAATCAGCATTAGCTATTTCATATAAGGGGAGAACCAGAGAAGTAGTTAAATCTGCTGAGAGATTGAGGTCTTTTGGTTGGAGAGTAGTTGCCATTACATCAAATCCCCGTTCTCCACTTGCTTTAGCTGCAAGTGATGTAGTTGAAGTCATTAATACGGGTGAGAAACTTCCGATTGGAGTTTCAAGTTTCGTAGCTACTATTACAGCAATAGCTAAGCTGATTGGAGCTAAGGTGAGTACAGACATTCTGAAATCACAGCTTAATAACGTACTTGCACGTGAAATCGAGGTGCGTGGACTACCAAGTACTAGAGGTATAAGCGAGGTCATTGCTGTAGATGAGGGAAGTGGATTAGTGCCAGCGTATTTCTTGTGCTTAAAGCTTCACGAAGTACTTTGCATGCCGTGCAGGGTTTACCCACTAGAGGAGTTTCTGCATGCACCAATATATAGCATATCCAGAAGTGCCCTAACAGTTGTATACCCTAGTGAGAGAACTAATAAAGCATCTAGTCTCATAAGTATTCTCTCAAAATTAGGTGTACCATACGTGATGGTCAAGCATGAGAGTACTTGCTACGCAAATATCATTAGTGGAATCATCCAAGGCCTTAAGCTATTACTTAAATTAGTCGCTGAATTCAATGTTAAGACACCATGCTATAGAGATAAAAAAGTACTGGTTAATATATCAACTCCGTTAATCTACTTTACATAATTGTATGTTATCGGAATTGCAGAGAAGCCTCACATTAATCTTTCTTTGAACATTATTGTTAATTATTATAATTTAGTTTCTTGGTCTTAGGGAGAATGTATTATGAATTAGAAACTATATAGTAAATAAAATATCATTATTAATTTTTCTTCACCATATTCGAGAAAGTTCTAATTTTAAGCCACTACATAAAGAATATTATGCATGTACTATCATAGGAATTAGGAGCTTCATATTAATGTGGTGGTAAGGGGTGTACGGGTGGCGTGCTAGGATAGGTTTGATTGTTCCCTCATCAAACACAACAATGGAAAGCGAGTTTTGGAAATTAGTGCCTGAGGGAGTAACTATTCATACGTCGCGAATTCGGCTGGTGGAGGTAATACCAAAAGCACTTCGAGATATGGCAACAGAGTCATTAAAAGCAGCAGAGGATTTAGCCACAGCTGAGGTTGATATTATAGTTTATGGATGCACAACAGGATCTTTGCTAGAGGGTATTGAGTGGGAGCAGAAGCTGAGAACATCAATAGAAGAACAAACAGGAATAAAGACTATAACTACAGCACTTGCTGTTATTGAGGCATTACATGCCCTCAATATTTCTAAGTTAGTAGTAGCTACCCCCTACATAGAAGAACTTAATCAACTAGAAAGGAAATTTCTCGAGGATAGCGGATTCAGGGTCCTCAACATAAAGGGTTTGAACATAATTAAAAATACAGATATAGGGAGTCAACCACCATGGACAGCATACAGGCTCGTAAGAGAGGTCTATGTACCTGAAGCTGACGGAGTATTCATTAGCTGTACTAATTTCAGAACTATTGAGATAATAGAACTTCTTGAGAAAGACTTGAAAAGACCCGTTATATCAAGTAATACAGCTTCTCTTTGGTTGGCATTACGTAAATTAGGGATCAGCCCAAATATTAAAGGGTTCGGTAGACTCTTAGGAGGTGTTTAAGGGTAGAACCTCTTTCGAGTTATATTAAGGTGAATTAGTAGTTGTAGTTTATAGTTACCCAGTAAGATCAATAGTATAGAAAGAAGTATCGGTACGGGAAGCAGTGAATCTAAGTAAGTTTTGTAGTAAACGTGCCGTTCTTATTATTATAGTGTGGATTTGGACGTTTCTGGGCTCAGCTGTTACTATACTGTTGATAGCATATATTGGGGGGTTAACAAGAACATAGTGAATACCATATTCTGTTAACTTCTCAATTATTAACCGATGAATTCCACCTATACTTGATTGCTTCAACCTATGAACATCAAACCCATTCAATCCCTTATTTCTCTCAATGACCTTGTCTTGGAATCTCTTAGGTAGTTTCTCAAGAACACCAAATCATCTTTAACAGTATCAATAATGATTCTGGCGAGTTTCTGCTTAATGCCTTCTCATACCTTCTCTATATGCCCTATTTGTGATTCCAAACTTACTTGATGACGGACTTGTCCAGAGGAATGGATGGAAGATAAGACCCGTGAAGCGTCCTAGATGTAACTTTATACACGATAGAGACGTTATTGGTGCTATGAATATAGTTAGGAAGTACCTCTTAAATGTGGGTGAGCATGCCGTAGACCTCCCGATGAATGCCCATGACCCCCACGTTGAGTGATTTGTAGCCACGATGAAGCGTGGGGTTGAGGCACAACCCGCCCTAGCGAAACCTACAATGACCTAGGACGGGAAACGGATATGACTTAGACGTGTTATTAAGATTCTAAGCCGAAATGTAGTTTTAAGGGCTAACTAGGTTCTTAAGGTACTGCCTTAAAGCATGTTTTATTACTGAGAGAACACAGGTACTTATAATTAATGCTGCAAGTATTTTAAAACTAAAGCCGCTAATGGCCGTGGCTAATGCTGTTCCGGAAGCTGGTGGATGCTCCGTACCTGTAATCACCATTAGCAGTGTAGATAACCCTACTGCTAAAGAGTACATAACTAACGTAGCTATAGGCTCTGCTTGAGGAAAGAACCTGCTAATATACCAGCATAGAGCACCGCTCATGAAACCTATCATGTGCCCCCCAATAACGTTT